>WQVW01000008.1 GCA_009785655.1 Oscillospiraceae bacterium
AGAGGCCGCGGGTCGGCAAACGCGCGGAGCGATAATGCCGTCAGAGAGACGGCCGGTGTGTATGTAACGGTGAATGGACGGCTTGTCGGGACGTACTACGCGTCTTCCCACGGCGGTGCGTCTGAAAACAGCGAAAATGTGTGGGTCACGGCGTATTCGCATTTAAGAGGCGTGATTGATCCGTTTGAGGCGGAGATTGCATATAGAATACCGGGATATCAATGGGAAGTTACGTTCACCCCGGCGCAGATTACCCAGCGCTTGCGTGACAGAGGGTTCAACGTGGGGCAGATTGTCCATATGGAAGTGTCTGAATATTCGCCGACAGGCAACGTGATCAGCGTGACGGTGAGAGACGATAACGGCAGAAATTGGACATTCAGAAGGCGAAATGAGCTTATATCCGCACTGGGTGTCCGTACACAGCGGTTTGATATCGGTGAGCGGCGATGGGTCAGCGGCGCAACTGCCACCGGGATACACGTGAATGACGCTAACGACAGACTCCCCACAGGGGCATCATCACATTATGTTGTTGGCAGCGATGGCGTTTCGCGCGCAGTGGCAGGCGAATCTATGTACGCGATAACCGGAACCAATGCGGTGGAACGCGTTGTTTCGACCGCGTCGTCAGGCGGCAGAGGTCGAATTGTCGGCGGAGGCAATGGCATGATAGACGGTGTGTTCACGATCAGGGGAACCGGTAACGGCCATAATGTTGGGATGAGCCAATGGGGCGCATATGCCATGGCGAGTTTGCACGGGAAGACTTATGTTGAGATACTTCAATTTTATTTCACGGGGGTTACTGTTGGATGAATAAAAGCGACTTTAGCTTCACGCTCCCAGAGGAGCTGATTGCACAGACACCGCTGGAGCGTCGTGAGGACTCCAGACTCATGTGCCTGAACCGGGTGACTGGGGAGACAGAACACAGGAGATTTTATGAACTACCGGATATTTTGCGCCCTGGGGATTGCCTGGTTATGAATGACTCACGCGTATTGCCGGCCCGCCTTCTCGGGAAACTGCGGACGGGCGGTGCTATTGAAGTGGTATTGTTGCGGGATTTGGGAGACGGTGTGTGGGAATGCCTCACCCGCCCCGGGAAAAAAACGAAAGTCGGCACAGAGATTATCTTCGATGACGGCGAACTCACAGCGGAAGTGATGGGAGAGGCTGAGGACGGCAACAGACTATTAAAATTCCATTACGAAGGCATTTTTTTAGAGGTATTAGAACGGCTCGGCAGAACGCCGCTGCCGCCGTATATTCACGAAGAGCTGGAGGATTCGGAGCGGTATCAGACCGTGTATTCAAAAGAAGTAGGTTCTGCCGCCGCGCCAACAGCTGGATTGCACTTTACCAAAGAACTGCTGGCGGAGATAGAGTCCCGGGGGGTGGAGCTGTGTTATCTGACGCTGCATGTGGGCTTGGGCACGTTCCGTCCTGTCAAGGTGGACGATATTGAAAATCACAGGATGCACGCCGAATACTGCCTGATATCAGCAGATACGGCGGCACGGATAAACAAGGCGAGAGCGGCCGGTGGACGCGTAATTTGTGTCGGCACCACCTCCTGCCGGACACTGGAATCAGTCGCCGATGAATCAGGGAACCTTTCCGAATTTTCGGGATTCACGGATATTTTCATCTATCCTGGATATAAATTCAAAGCCACAGACGGACTGATTACGAATTTTCACTTGCCGGAAAGCACGCTGATCATGATGATATCAGCCTTCGCCGGACGCGAAAATGTGCTGGATGCGTATAATGAAGCCGTGAGAGAGCGGTACAGATTCTTCTCTTTCGGCGACGCGATGCTGATTGTGTAGCAGAGATATTGTAAAGTTTTCCCTGTGATGGTATGATGCTATCACAGGGAGTTGTGTTTTTTTGAGCGTATTAAGGGAGGAATTGCCGCATGTTTAAGATCTTTAGATATTTACAGCGAAAAGAATGGCTGCAAGTGGGGCTTGTTTTTCTATTTGCAGTACTGCAAGTTAGACTTGACCTAATGATTCCTAGTTATTTCAGGCGCATAACAATGCTGGCGCAGATGCCGGACAGTTTGACGAGCGAGATCGTGACAATTGGTGCGTTCATGCTGCTTTGCGCTTTGGGCAGTTTGGCTTGCGTGATTGCCATAAGCTTCTTGGCGTCACGTGTTTCGGCGGCGTTATCGATGCGGCTGCGTGATATGCTTTTCGACAAAGTGGCGGATTTTTCTATGGAAGAATTCGCAAGATTTTCCACCTCCAGCTTGATTGCGAGATCCACAAACGACATTACGCAGATACAGCAATTTGCGATGTCGGCGATGCAGATGCTATTGAAAGTGCCGATTTTGGCCGTCGGTGGAATGATTGGAATCGCAGGCAGCGGCATAGAGTGGACCATCGCGGCGTTGATAGCGTTCGTATTCATGTTGATCGTCGTCGCTTGCACGATGGCGGTGGTGATGCCGCAGTTCAAAAAAATGCAGAAACTGGTGGATCGACTAAACCTCACCGTGCGGGAGAGTTTGGCAGGCCGCTATGTTATCAGGGCGTTTAACGCGGAAGCATATCACGAGGAAAAATTTGAAGCGGCGAACAGCGGATTCACCGACACGGACAGGAAAACAAATCGTACGATGGCAGTGATGAGTCCGGTAATGTCGCTGGGTTCAAACGGGGTGATTATCGCGGTCTATATAATAGGTGCGCTGATGATAAATGCTGCCGGACAGGCAGAATCGCTGACCGTGTTCTCCAACATGATTGTGATGACGTTTTACCTGCGGCTGCTGTTTGACGCGATTAAGTTTATAACTAAAGTGGTTCCAAGAATCCCGCGGGCAATTGTGTCCGCCGGACGCATCATTGAGGTACTGAATACTGAACCCATGATAAAAGAAGGGAATCTGGCGGAAGGACTGCCCAACGTTCGAGGAGAGATTGCGTTTCGCAACGTGGGGTTCAAGTATCCGGGTGCCGCCGCCAGTGCGCTGGAGGGAATAACTTTTACTGCGAAGCAAGGGGAGACGGTTGCATTTATCGGTTCCACAGGCAGCGGGAAGACCACGTTGATAAACTTGGTTATGCGCTTTTTCGATGCCAATGAGGGTGAGATACTGATAAACGGCGTGGATATCAAAGCGTACAAAACGGAGGCGTTGAATGACAAGCTGGGATATGTGCCGCAGAAATCGGTGCTGTTCAAAGGCACGGTGAGTTCTAATGTGGCCTATGGCGATAACGGCAAGGGCGGATATTCTCCAGCCGATATCGAAAAAGCCATACAAATTGCACGGGCGGAGGAATTTGTCAGCCAGCTTGAGGGTGGAGTTAATGCCGCGGTGTCTCAACGCGGGGTGAATTTTTCCGGCGGACAAAAACAGCGGCTGTCTATTGCCCGCGCTGTCTGCCGGACGCCGGAGATTCTGATATTTGATGATTCATTTTCCGCGTTGGATTACAAGACAGACCGGGAGGTGAGGCAATCACTATCCACCGAAACGGATGGTGCAACAAGGCTGATTGTCGCGCAGAGAATCGGCACGATTATTGACGCGGATCAGATTATTGTACTCGATGACGGCAACATCGCCGGCATCGGGACGCATAAAGAATTGCTGGAATCGTGCCAAGTCTATAGAGAAATAGCCAAGTCACAATTAAGTGAGGAGGAGTTAGCGTCATGAGCGAAAATGAGAAAAAGATTGAATCCGACAATAACAGCGACAAAAGACTCAAAGGCGCGTCAATGGGGACAAATCATTTCGGAAACGTTGCCGAAGACGTGGATAGCTATGGCAAGACATGGCGGAAGCTGATTTCATATTGCAGAAAGCATTTGTCCGTTATCGTGATGGCACTGATTCTGATTTTAGCTTCCAACGTCCTACAAGTCATCGCCCCCGGCAGATTACGGGTTTTGACCGATATTATTCAAAACGGAATTTCAGGCACGATTGAGATGAACGCTGTCATAACCGTGGCGGTAACGCTGGCAGTTATATACGCGATAGTTGCGCTGTTAAACTTTCTGCAAAGCTTTATCATGGCTGGCGTTACGGCGAGAATATCTGAGCATTTGCGCACCGAGATTTCGCGGAAAATCAACAAGCTGCCGCTTAAATTTTTCGACTCAGTGAGCTTGGGCGATATAATCAGCCGTGTGACAAATGACGTGGATACAATCGGACAGACGCTGAACCAGAATATCGGGACGCTGATGGCGTCGTCCACGCTGTTCATCGGGTCGCTTATTTTGATGGTCTGGACAAACTGGATCCTGGCACTTGTGGTGGTCGCGGCCAGTGCTGTCGGATTTGTGTCTTCAAAGGCCGTGCTATCCCGGTCGAAAAAGTTTTTCAAGGCGCAGCAAACCGGCATTGGTGCTGTCGGCGGACATGTGGAGGAGATATATTCAGGTCACAGCGTTATGAAGGCATACAACGGCAAAAAAGCGGCGAAAGAGACGTTTGCAGAACTGAACCGCAACCTGTACACCGCCGCATGGAAAGCGCAGTTTGTATCAGGATTTGTTACGCCGCTTATGCAGTTTTCCGGCACTTTTGCGTATGTGGCCGTCTGCGTTGTGGGTGCGATGCTTGTGATGAGAGGACAGATCACTTTCGGCGTGATTGTGGCGTTTTTGCTGTACGTCAGTCAGTTTACACAAGGGTTGACACATATCGCGGAAACATTTCCCGGCCTGCAAGGTACCACGGCGGCGAGTGAGCGTGTGTTTGATTTGCTGGATGAAGAAGAGCTCTCAGACGAAAGCGATAAGACGCAGAGACTTGACGATATTAAAGGCGACGTTGGGTTTGCGCATGTCAAATTCGGATACACACGCGACAAGGCGGTGATCCACGATTTTTCGGCGCAGATAAAATCAGGACAGAAAATCGCCATTGTTGGCCCGACCGGAGCGGGAAAGACGACGATTGTAAATCTGCTGATGCGTTTCTACGAACTCGACGGCGGTGAGATATCGATAGACGGCGTCCCAATCAGCCAGATTACACGGGCAAACGTGCATGACCAATTCAGCATGGTTCTGCAGGACACATGGTTGTTTGAGGGGAGTGTCCGTGAAAATATCATGTATAACAAAGTCGGTGTGACAGAGGAAGAGATCGTCGCTGTCTGTCAAGCCATAGGACTGCACCACTTTATCACCGCCCTGCCGGACGGTTACAGCACCATCCTGAATGATAACGCAAGCATGTCAGAGGGGCAGAAACAGCTTGTGGCCATTGCGCGTGCAATGATCCACAACGCGCCGATGTTGATTTTGGACGAAGCGACAAGCTCCGTCGATACCCGCACAGAGGCATTGATTCAAGCTGCGATGGATCAACTGATGACTGGCAGAACCTCGTTCGTCATCGCGCACAGATTGTCCACTATCAAGAACGCCGACTTGATCTTTGTGCTGAAAGACGGCGATATCATCGAAAGCGGCACACATAACGAGCTGTTGGGACAGAACGGGTTTTATACGGAGCTGTATAACAGCCAGTTTGAGGTGAAGTAGCAATCTTTAACAATACAGGCATTCTTCGCTGCATCCTGAACTATTTAACTAGATATAAAGCGTTCGTGCGCGGAGAACATGCGGGGCAATCAGCGCAAAACGCTTGACAGCGGTGCGCGGGTCGCGTATAATCAACTCGAAACTTAATATGGGTGCGAAAAATGAAGGTGTGAGGGAATCAGGTAAGAATCCTGAGCAGTCCTGCTGCCGTATTGACCTAGCTATGCTTCACGTCCTATCAGGACGGCCATTGGGTATTTTATTTGCCCGAGAAGGCGAAGCGTTGGCGCTAAAAGGGTCTGAGCCGGAAGACCTGCCTCGTTTTAAAATGGTTTTGCAAAAAACCGTTTCTGTAATGGCTCCACAGTGCATGGGGACAATATGGTTTGTCGCGGGATTCAGCTCCGGCGCGTGAGCGTTGTTTATTGAGGCGATTCCGTTATGAAAACAATTGTCCTGACTCCGGTGGGATTTCCGCCGGAGTCAGGATTTTTTTGAGGAGAATAAAACTATGTTGTCAGATCGGTTAAAAGAATACATATCGCGGATCAAGCCGCTTGATACCGATGCAATGGAACGCGCGAGAGTCCGGCTTGAAAATCTTGCAAAGCCGCCCGGAAGCCTCGGCAGACTTGAAGACATTGTCGAAAAACTGGCCGGAATCAGCGGGGCGCTGTTTTACGACACAAGCAAGCGGTGCGTAATCATTATGTCCGGGGACAACGGGGTTTTTGAAGAAGGCGTCGCCGCGACACCGCAATCGGTCACATACGCGCAGACCATCAACTTTGCCAGAGGGCTCACGGGCGTTGCAGCCATAGCGAAACAATTCAATACCGACCTGATTATCACAGACGTTGGGATCAACGCCGACATAGATTTTCCCGGTGTGAGAAACAGGAAAATCAGAAAGGCCACGTGGAACATCGCCAAAGGCGACGCCATGACATACGCAGAGGCAGAGCAAGCGATCTTAGTCGGTATAGAGACAGGCATTGAAGCCGCGGGGAGCGGATATAAACTGCTTGGCGCAGGGGAGATGGGTATCGCGAATACAACGACTTCCGCCGCCGTATTATGCGCGCTGACAGGGTTGCCGGCGGAGCAGATAGCCGGAAAAGGTGCGGGACTGAAAGAAGCGGCGTACAGGCATAAAATCGAAGTGGTGAGAAATGCTGTCCAGAACAACAAGCCGGATGTAAGTGATGCGGTTGATGTTTTATCAAAGGTGGGCGGGTTTGAACTGGCGGCCATGACGGGCGTATTTTTAGGTGGGGCGATTGCCCGTGTGCCAGTGGTGATTGACGGATTCGTCTCGATAGTCGCCGCCCTCTGCGCGGCGCGGATTTCGCCGGTTGCGAAAGATTATATGATCGCCTCTCACGCATCGTTTGAGCAAGGATTTGTACACGCAGCAAATGCGCTGGGGGTAGAGCCGTATATGAACCTGAACATGCGCCTCGGCGAAGGCAGCGGATGCCCGATCATGTTTGCGCTGATCGATGCCGCGTGTGCGGCGATGCGGGACATGGCGACATTTGAAGAAGCTGAGATCAATGACGAATATGTAGATGAAATCAGGGCTGGTGACAGCTTTACGATACGGTGATGCGATGAGAATATTTATTTCAGGCGGATGCAAAAACGGAAAGTCCTATTACGCTCAACAGTTAGCAAAAGCGCAGGCGACGGATTCGCTGTACTATGTCGCGACGATGCAATCGGCGGACTCAGAAGACGATGAACGTATCGAACGGCACAGACAGGAGCGAGACGGTTGGGGATTTGCAACGGTGGAGCAGCCCTGCGATATTGAAAATATTTTGCATGAATGCGACAGCGGCGGTTCTTTTTTGCTGGATAGTTTAACTGCGTTGTTGTCAAACGAAATGTTCCCAGCGGATGGCGATATGAATGAACACGCGGCAGAGAAGATAACACGCGGGCTCAACCGAGTTTTGGATGAGGTCGAAAATATAGTCATCGTTTCAGACTATATATACAGCGACGCGATGATATATGATGCACTGACAGAGCAATACCGCCGGTCACTGGCCAATCTCGACCGTGAAGCCGCAAAAAGATGTGATGTGGTACTTGAAGTTGCGTATACGAGTTTGATTGTCCATAAAGGCAAGGAAGTGTTCGGTGGCGTTGATGAAAAGATTCTTTAAGGCACTGTATATGTCGTTTGGCATGTTTTGTGCCGTACCGCTTCCGTTTAAAATATGGGATGATGCCAGCACGAATTTAATGCTGCCGATGCTTCCCATTGTGGGCGGATTCGTCGGCGTATTGTGGTGGGGCGCGGCGCGTGTGTTGATCCTTACAGGAATGCACATCGCGCTGGCATCGGCGATATTTATGCTGATACCATTTTTGGCCACCGGATTCCTGCATTTAGACGGATATATGGACACCAGTGACGCAATCTTGTCGCGCCGCCCGCTTGAGGACAAGCTGCGAATCCTGAAAGACCCGAATGCCGGTGCGTTCAGCGTTATTATGCTGGTTGTTTTGTTTATCATACAGTTCGCGGCGTCTTTCTCGGTGCTTGAAAACGGGAGACATTTTGCGCTGCTGATCGTTATTACAGTTGTGTCCCGGTGTTGTTCCGGATTGTCGGGACTTTGTTTGAAAACGCTGGAGCAAAGCGGATATGCCAACATGTTCCGCCAAGGCACGGGGATACTGCATAAAATCTGTTTGACTGTTATCGCTATGCTCGCATTTGTGGTTGCCTATTTCATCGCGGGATTTTACGGCGTTATTGTCGCTGCGTTCACGGTGGCGGGATTTGCCGGAGCCATGGCATATGTGTATTTAGACTTAAAGGGAGTTTCCGGCGACTTGATGGGGTTTGCGCTGGTCATCAGCGAATTGTGCGGACTGGTTGCGTTATCTGTAATATGGAGGTAAAGGCATGATTTTAATATTCGGCGGAGCGTATCAAGGGAAACTGGATTATGCTTTAGCGCGATTCGGTTTAACGGAGAAAGACGTTTTTCGGTGTGACGATGAAAATGCAGACATGCCCGAAAACAAGAAAATTATATATGAGATAGACAAATGGATTCTGGCACTTGTGAAAACAGAAATTGAACCCACAGACGCAGTGAAGCAATTTATTGCCCAGAACAAAGACGCTGTTGTCATCTGCAACGATATCTCCAGCGGCGTTGTTCCGATAGAGCCGTTGTGTCGGCAATGGAGAGAAACCGTCGGCAGGATACTGGCTAGACTGTCCGGCGAATCAGATGAGGTTGTGCGTCTGTTTTGCGGTATACCGACGAGATTGAAGTGATGAAGATACATTTGATCAGACACGGAAAAACACTGGCGACCGAGAAAAAATTGTACTATGGGAGAACTGATTTGCCATTGGTTGAGCCCGGCGTTGAAGAAGTCACGTTGTTGCGTGAACAGGGGATATATCCCAAAGGCGGCATGTTTTTTACAAGCGGCCTCTTACGTGCGGAGCAGACGTTTAATATAATTTATGGCAATGCACACAGACGCATATTACCGCTTTTAGCTGAGTTGAATGTTGGCGAATTTGAGATGAAAAGTTATGACGAACTGAAAGACAGGGCGGACTATCAAGCGTGGATCACTGACGAAACGGGTGATGTTGCGTGTCCCGGCGGGGAGAGCATAAATCAATTCACAAAGCGCGTGATAGAAGGCTATCACCACATAGTCAGCGCAGTCAGCATATCAGCCACAGCGGTTTGTCACGGCGGAGTGATTTCCTGCATTATGGAACATCTCTATCCGGGCGAACAAAAAAATTTTTACCAGTGGGTGCCTGAACCGGGGCGTGGATACACGATTCACCATACTTCGGACGGGCTTCACGAATATGAACCAATTTAAAATGAAGGAGTAATTAAAATGCAAACAAGAAAAAGGATTACTGCGCTGTTTCTGATGGTGATTATGATTGCTGTCATCGCGGCTTGTGCAGCGGACAACGCGCCTGCGGAAGTTCAGCCGACGCAACCCACAGAGGCGCCGACCGAAGCACCCACCGATACTGAAAACGGCGGCGATATTGATGATGAGCCTGAACTCCCCGCGCCGGTCATTGACAGAGACAGGGAAGGCAACCCAATCGTGTTGCCGGAGACGATAGAACGGATCATATCCATGGGTCCGTCGAACACAGAAGTCCTTGTCGCACTCGGCTTCGCGGACAGAATCGTTGCCACCGATGCGTTTTCTGACAATATTGACGGAATAGACCCTAGTATTGCGATATTTTCAATGATGGATCCGGACGGAGAGCAGATCATTTATCTACAGCCTGACGTCATATTTGTAACCGGCATGACCAGAGTTGGTGCGGACGATCCATTCAGAATCGTCGCTGATGCAGGGATTTGTGTAATATTCATACCCTCAAGCACAAGCATAGAAGGCATAAAAGAAGATATACGCTTCATGGCTGCGGTGATGGGTGCGGAAGCGATTGGCGAGGAACTCATTGAGGATATGGAAACAGCTATAGATGAAGTCCGCCAAATGGCTGCAACGATCACAGAGCGGAGAACTGTTTACTTTGAAATTTCACCCGCGCCTTGGATGGTCAGTTTTGGTGCCGGTACATTTTTGAATGAAATGCTTGAGATCGTTGGGGTGGAAAACATTTTTGCCGACGAAGAGGGCTGGATATCAGTTGCGGATGAGTTTCTTTTGGCAGCGAATCCGGATGTGATTCTCACCTCTGTAAACTTTATAGACGATCCTATCGAAGACATCGTGAACAGACCCGGTTGGGGTGGAATCACGGCGGTGCAAAATGGAGATGTGTTCCGGATATGCACCGATGCAAGCAATCGTCCAAGTCATAACATCGTAATTGCGCTGCGCGAAATGGCCAGTGCCATATATCCGGAGGTATTTTAGCGCGATACTTTTCGGATTTATATCATGACGACCCTGTATATAAAACATCACCCCGCCCGACTTATGGGTGGGGTGATGTTCTATAGTGAGAGAAACTCCAACTAGAACGATTTGTCCGATGTATCAGACTGCGCCATGCGAGCCACCGTCTTGTACAACTGCCGTGGCTGTGCTATACTGAACCTGCAAACGTCAAGGAGGTCGATATGTTAGGGATTGTTTTAGGGCTTGCTGTCTTGATGGTTCTGGCATTTAAGGGTTGGTCTATTCTGTGGGCTGCACCCATTGCCGCGATGATTGTCGCCCTGTTAAACGGCGTTGATTTACTGGGTGCGTACACGGCTACATATATGACAGGACTTGTCGGATTTGTTATGAATTGGTTCCCGATGTTTATGCTGGGGGCAATATTCGGCAAACTGATGGAGTTCACAGGCATGGCGAAGTCTGTGGCGGTGAAGCTATCCGGCCTGATTGGAAAAGAACGTGCGATTTTAGCCATCGTCGTCTCCTGCGCTGTGTTGACTTATGGCGGGATTAGCCTGTTTGTGGTTGTATTTGCCGTATATCCCTTGGCGATCAATTTGTTCCGTGAAGCGAATCTCAGCAGAAAGATTATGCCCGCCGCGATTGCGATTGGGTCTTTTACATTTACAATGACGGCGTTGCCCGGCTCGCCGCAGATTCAGAATCTGATCCCTATGGATCATTTCAACACATCGGCAACGGCCGCGCCTGTTATGGGCATTGTTGCCGCCGTTATTATGATGGTGCTGGGGTATTTATACCTGCTATACAGGCAAAAACAGCTGCGGGCAGCTGGTGAGGTATTTATCGAGCCGGAAGGCACACCGGTGTCTACGGACGGTGAAAAACTCCCGAACGCATGGTTGTCTCTGTTGCCGCTGGCGGTTGTGATTGTCACTTTTAACGTATTTAATTTCCACATCATCACGGCACTGGTGACGGCGAACCTTTTGATCCTGGCGATCAACTACAAAAGATTCAGGGAGTTTGTGAAAGCCATTAACGCCGGCGCATCGGATTCTTTGATTGCGATCATGAACACAAGCGCGGCGGTTGGATTCGGTGCTGTCGTGCAGAGTGTGCCCGCGTTTGACAACTTGGCCGCCGCGCTGTCCAATATCCCCGGTTCTCCGCTGATTTCTGTGGCTGTCACAGTGAATGTATTGGCAGCCGCGACAGGCTCTGCCTCCGGCGGATTGGCCATTGCGCTGACCGCACTGGGGGAACATTATTATCAACTGGCGATGCAAACGGGGATTGCCCCAGAGGTGTTTCATCGTATTGTCACGCTTGCGTCCGGCGGGTTAGACCTTTTGCCGCACAATGGGGCGGTGATTACTGTGCTGGTCGTCACCGGGATGACGCATAAAGAGAGCTATAAAGATATATTTATAGGTGCCATCATCGTCCCGTTGATTGCCCTTGTTGCGGCGATTGTGCTGGCCGCGTTCGGCGTATATTGATGCAACACATAAGTAATCACCCCCGCCAATTTCAGGCGGGGGTGATTTGTCGTTTAATTTAACGGAAGAATCAATTGCCTTTTATTTTCCCGGCGAGTACGCCGATTCTAAATTCATGATCCTGACTTGTGACTTCAAGGTCTTCAATCCTGCGCTCGTGATTACCGACCTTTTCAATGTTCATCATCACGCCCTCAAGCACTGTTTCGATATTTCCAACCTTATGCTCGACAATCGCAACGGATTGATTTAACATACGAATATCGGACTTCATGCCGACTATGTCTGACTTCATTTCAACCATGTCTGATTCCAGCTTATCGAGTTTTTCCTCGACTTTATCCAACTTGGGCAACACCACGTCCACAACGAGCTTATCCAACTCGTCTAGCTTTTCTATCTTTTCCACGACTTTATCCAGTTTGGGCAATACCACATCCTCAACAAGGCTATCCAGCTTGTCGAGTTTATCCAGCTTGGTTAATATCTGTTGCAGGATTTCCTGTTCCATCACGTCACCTCCGCATGGTGGGATTATATCATAGCGATCCTGGGAGCGTCAACACCCAACCACAAACAAAGCACCCCCGCCCAGATGGGCAGGGGTGCTTCTTTGCTAGAATTTAGGTTTTTACGTTACAACGCTGTAGCTTACAGTGATGCAGGCAATGCTCCTGCAAGGTTAGCAAATGCAGTCATCAATGCTGCAGCGTTAGCAGGGGAAGTAGCATCGGCAGCTGTTGCAAATGCTTGGAGTTGTGCTTGTGTGAAGCCAGATCCAGGAACCAGTGCAGTCACTGCGTCAGCCAAAGCAAGTTGAGCTGGAGTAAGTGCAGTGAAGTCAGTTGGGCCTGTAACAAGTGCTTCTATCGCGATAAGCAGATTGTTTACTGCTACAGGGTTCGGAACAGTAGCAGCGTTAGTCGGGTCTACATTCGCGAACACAGTTGCGAGCTCGGTAAGTGCTGTGTTGATCACGTTGTAGTTAACCAGTGCAGCCACACCTGGAATCGCAGCCAGTTGAGCCTGTACAGCTGCAAACTCAGCGTCCGCAGCGGCAGTGTTGTCTACCAGTGCTAGACCGTTCTGGTTGTAGAGAACGAATGTTACTGTTGCAGGATTTCCATCGGTAGGATCCAGAGTTATGACGAAGGTTGATGTACTACCGAAGGCACCAGCGTCCAGCTCTGCCAGGACATCAAGTATAGCCTGTGCTACAGCAGGAGCACCATTAGATGTGATGACAGTACCAACGCCGGCAGTACGAGTGGCATTCATTGCCAACGGAGCCATTGTTATAATGTCAGCCCAAGTCATGTTGGTGTAGTTTACAGGTGTGCCTGCAGGGACGTTAACAGCGGAACCGTCATAGAGAAGGAAGAGTCCAGCAAGACGGTCTTGCACTTCTGAAAGAGATGTCATCGGATCAGCACTTGAACCTACCATCACTGCGTCAGGGTTCACGATTACCAGCGGCAGCGCGGTCGGAGTTACAGTTACTGTGACAGTACCAAGGTTGACACCGTAGTAGGACACTGGTACAACCCAAGTACCTGGGGTTGCAGGTGGAACTGTAAGTGCTGGATTCATGGCAGTTGCCGGCCAAGCGAACGTAACAGCACCAAGCGTATCAGCTGTCAGTACCACAGTGGTAGCAGGCGTTGCGGCTGTGAGAGTGGCGCCAGCTTGGTTTACAAATCTGAACGGAACTTCTACAGTGCCAGCAGGTGCAGGCGTTGCTGTCAGCGCGTTCCAAACAGCTGTGTTTGCAGGCGCAAGTGCAGTAGCTTCCGGAAGTGTCAGTACTGCTGTTGCAGGAGCAAGTGACGGTACTGGTATATTCACGCGCTCTACTTGATAGAAACGTGTGATGTTCTGCTGTGGAGCTACACCAGTAGTTACGCCGTACCACATGTACATAGCTGTCGGAGTTGCCTGACCCATTTGGACAGTAACTGTTCCGTTCAGTGCAATGTAGATAAACGGCACTTGTCCGGATACACCAAATGTCTGTGCTTGAGGAGGTGTTGCTGGGTTACCAGTCCACCAGCCTGGGTTCAATGTGAGGGTGTTACCCGGGGTGATACCTGCGAATCCGAATCCGAACGCTGTGTCAGTCGGCAGTGAAACGGCTACGATCAGGCCGCCAGCGCCTACTGTTACGTTCAGCAGTTTAGCAGGAACAACGGTGTTCGGTGCGATGAGGCCTTGCAGTTGAGCCCACGCAGCAGCAGTCAGTGTGACGCGGCTTGTGTTGTTTTCTGCATCAAGGTCTACAACAGTTACGCTTACGTTGCCGTTTGCTTCGAATACAGGGCCAACGCCAGCATTCAGTGTAGCACTTTGAAGATCAAGGCCGATGAACATTCTGCGTTGTGCAGCAACAACAGCACCGCGTGCGTTTCCGCCATCGACGTAAACGAATACGGTTTCTTCACCGCCAGCGTGCGGCGGATTGTACACAACTGCCCATGCACGCATGCCTGTTGTGTAGTTGTTGAAGAATGGAGCATTAGCATAACCTTGGGTACGAGTTACAATACCGATGTTGGTAGATGTATCTCTCGGAAGGCCAGCGATTCCAGTAGCACCGTTTACAACGAAGCTTGTGAAGCTGTCAGCAAACGGAACTTGGTTTGCAGCAGTACCAACAACACCTACAGGAGGTATTCTCATGAAGTTAGGTGTGCGGAAGAATTCCTGTTGTGTTGGGTCATTTGCAGGAAGAATTGTGGCTGTTCCGATTGGACGGTTGTCAAAACGCTGTCCGTCTTGTCCAAGTGTGGTGTGCAACGGAACAACTCTTGAGCGGTTTGCCTGGCCGATTTGAGCCAATGTGACAGTACCGCGGGCGCCGCCATCCAGAAGCACCAGGTTGCTGTAAGAGAATATTGGGTTACCTGCGTTGATTTGATTTTGGATTACTGCAGCAGTCAAACCTGCGACTTGCAGCGAGACGACTGTTCTGCCATCACTTAAGATACCAGTAATAACAGCTGCGCCAGCTATATCAGTAACTCTAGTTACTGCGATGTATCCCGGAGGATCAATACGTACTGAATCGAAAGCGAAGATGTGTCCGCCTGCATCCAGCCAAGCTGTGGTTTGTACACCAATGCTTGCGCCTTGTGCAGTAAACGGAATGAAACGCCATGGGTTAGGAATGCTAGGCTCAATACCCATTTGGCTGCCGAAGTATTCAGCTTGTGTGTCAGCACTTGCGCCGAATCTAACAAGTCTGTTTGCAACAGGGCCAGACATGTACGAAATGCTTCCAGCAACGGACTCAGCCACTCTAACATGAGTTACGCCAAGTGCGTCTGTGAAGTAAAGTACGTGATCGCCGATTGCGGGATCTGCGCCATCAAGGAAGTTGATGTTAGCAGCACCGAATGTTCCAACTGCCAGCGTGCTCGCTGCGTCAAATGGGTTCGGAACTGAACCAGGCACTGTGTTACGCAGGCCAGGTACTGTGACTGTGTTAGCCGCAGCGTTGCGGGTAACAGCACCGTCAATACGTGCGCCTTGCGGTGCAACGATGATCAGTCTGTCAGCAGGTGCGCCTTCAAGAAGGGCAGTTTGCTCAACAATGAAACCACGGCGAGCTGCGAAGAGACGCAGAACGTCCATCAT
>WQVW01000009.1 GCA_009785655.1 Oscillospiraceae bacterium
GCCGGATCCCAGATCCCGTCGTCGTTGACATCGTTGATATCAAATGTAATCGTTACGAGAGGATTTTCTTGCCAAAGTGCCCAGACAGTCATGCTGTCAGTTACCTGAGTGGTTCCTAAGAACCAGTCAAATCCAGTGGGTGGAACAGGGCTTACATCCGGCGGCAGCGTCAGCCCAGGTGGCACTGTTGGTGGCGTTGGCGGTGAAAAAGAGGGAGGACCATAAACCCAACCAAGGAAAGTATGCCCGGCTCTTGTTGGGGCATTTGGCATACCGGAGACCGCAGGCCAAACCCCGTCCCAATTGGCATTGACTCCGGCAACCCCGTTGGCAGCAACTGTTCCAAAGCCTGGCGGACCGTCAATCACCGCTGGAGAGATATCGCGAAATGAATCAACAGCGGCAATGGATCCGCCATTGGCATCAAAGATAACCCTTACTACCCAATTGGGATAAACAGTCATGTTTTGTGTGACTGGCAAAATCGCATGGTTTTGTGCAATCAAACCAGTCCTCGGCAACGCAAAAAAGCTGTTGCCGCCGACATACATTCCGCCCTGCAGCGTCCACCAGCTATGTAAGGTTCTGGTGCCGCCCGGGTATGCAGCCAATGGTGCGGAGCGACCAAAATCCGGTGTGGCGCCTGAATTAAGTGTCGGCCATGACTCAGCGATGCTGTATGTGTCAAAAGCTTGACGTGTCATTGGCGTGAGACTGGGTGGGTTGTTTATATCAGGGGTACCACCGTCAGGATTAAAAGTAACCGTCCAAATATCTAATGGTATCCATCGCGCAGTGAGTTCAATGTTAGAGTCTATTGGTGTATTTGAGAAGATTTCATTACCACCGGCGGGTGCGTCATACCAACCGTTGAAAATAAAACCGAGTCTGGTCGGATCTGCCGGCCAGCTAATGCCGGGCTCAGTATCTATAGAGTTCCCCGGCGCGAGCAGGAAAGGTCCCGGCGCATCCTGTATGCCCCCAGGCAACTCACCGCCGTTGAGGTGGAATGTCACCTGCGCAGCCCATTGTGCGTAAACCGTTGTGTCAACCAAAACTGGAGTGCCGACGGTAAATATAGCACCTGAACCATCCTGATTCATGTTCCAGTGTCGGAATGTTAAGCTGATAGCGCCGACAGAATACGATGGGTTTGGCGGCATAAAAACCCCCACTGTGTTGGTCAAATCATCGACCATCACCGGGGCACCGAATCCAGATTGATGTGCGCCGCCGTTGGGGTCAAACGTCACAAAAATCGGTGACAACGGAACAATAGGCAAGTAGCCTTGTTCGTCTGCTTCATGCACCTCGTCACTCAATGCGGGATATTCGGCAGATATGTAGTCTTCATCGCCGATATCCACATCGACATCAGCAAATGCAACAAACATAGTGGACAGCACAATGCTTAAAACAACCAGCAATGTGACAAGCCGTTTGAATCCTTTTTGTAACTTAGTTTTACTTGTGCAACTCATAGAAAAATTCCCCCTTTTATTAAAGATCAATAATTACCAAGCACTTTAATTATTCGCAAAACCATTTTAATTTTTAATATACCATAAAAATAAAAAAATGCAACAAGTATTTTCAAATATTTCCATGTAAGAAAATGGTGAGAGCTTATGTCGATTTACACTAAAATTCAAGGAATACGATGAAGTGCAAGTCCGAAATCGCAAAACACGTGAACTGGTAAATCTACGTTTTTAACCGATTGAGGCATTTGTTTTTATATACCGCACAAAAAACTATAAATAATTTTAAAATATACATTGACAGGCGAGGTATATTGTGTTATAAATATATTCACAGACAGGAGGTGTGCCATGTCTATTGCATCTGATCTGATACGAGGACATACGGACAGCATAATTCTTGCCCGGCTGATGGGCGGGGACAATTATGGGTACGAAATCAACAAATCGATACAGCAGAAAACAGATGGGAAATACGAATTGAAAGAAGCCACGCTCTACACAGCTTTCCGCCGATTAGAACAGGCAGGGTGTATTTCATCCTACTGGGGGAACGAGCGGACAGGTGCCCGCAGGCGGTATTACAGCATCACAGATTCAGGCCGTGATACCTATGAGAAACTGATCCGGGAATGGCAGTCCGCAAAAGAGATGATCGACAAACTGATTGAAACGGAGGAAGAATAAAATGGAAGATAAGCTTCGCAGATATGTAGAGGGGCTTTTCGAGGAGACAGCACCCACGAAAAAGGCCGTTGAACTCAAAGAGGAAATGATCCAGAATCTGCAAGACAAGTACAAAGACCTAATAGCTGACGGCAAAACGCCGGAGGCAGCTTACAACATCGTCGTCGCGGGTATTGGCGACGTAGGTACACTCATAAAAGAATTGGAGGACGATACGATGCCAGATATTGAGAAATACAAAGAGGCGCAGAGCAAATCGGCCATGTTGACAGCCATTGCGGTGATGATGTACATACTTAGCGTACTGCCGCTTGTTATGCTGTCCTTATTCAACAGCAGACATGCAGACACCATCGGGTTGCTGATCCTGTTTATCATGGTTGCGGGGGCGACGGGTATATTGATTTATAACAACATGTCAAAACCAAAGTACAAAAAAGAGTCCGACACGATGGTAGAAGAATTCTTAGAGTGGCAGGCAGACACAGATGAACGCAGGACACTGCGCAAGGCGATTTCCGGTATGCTATGGTCGATCATTGTAGTGGTGTATATTATCGTCAGCTTTGCAACGCACATGTGGCACATAACCTGGGTCATCTTCGTCTTGGCCGGTGCGATTGAATCGCTTATCAATATCTTGTTCACGATAAAAAAGAAGTAAGGAGGCGAGATTTTTGTCAAAAACTAAAATTGCTACAATTGTTTGTTTAATTGTTACAGCACTGGTGCTTTCGGGACTCGTCACCTGGTTCATTTTCGGTCCTGTATTCAACAGATCATCGGATTCCGAAGGCGGGCGGATATTCAATTTCGGATTCTCCAACTGGGGACTTTCCGGGCCATTTGAGGTCGCGGGGACGCATAGCGTTCCTGTTGACGATGTGACATCGCTATCCATAGACTGGACTGCGGGCCGCGTGACCGTGACACCCCATCACGGCAACGACATTCAGATCACAGAATTCAGCCAACGCGCGCTTCGCGATGGTGAACAACTTCGTCTCAATGTCTCTGGCGGGACAGTTTCAGTGAATTTCATTGAATCCCGTGTGATGCGGAATATGCCGTCAAAACAACTGGAAGTGCTTATTCCATATACACTTGCCGGGAGTTTGGATGACGTCACCATCACCACCGTTTCCGGCAGGGTTGAACTTTCCGGAATTCAGGCACAGACAGTTTCGGTCAGATCCACGTCCGGCAGGGTTGAGGCGCGTTATATTAATGCTGTGGAGCTTGATTTAAGAAGCGTATCCGGCCGTGTTGAGGTTTTTGAATCCACGGCGGACACCTTGAACGCCACCGCCACCTCCGGCAGATTGTATTTGTCCGGTGAGTTCGATACAGTCACAGCCAGAAGCGTATCCGGCAGAGTTGAATTTATAAGTGCCATGGTTCCCGCCAGCCTGAGCGCGACGACAACATCCGGCAGAATCTCCGTCATCGTACCTGCTGGGGAGCCTATCAGCGTACAGCAACGAACAACATCCGGTAGATTCACAAGCGATATACCGATCATCACTGGCGGCGGAGCCGACGCGCAGTTCAACCTCTCAAGCACCAGCGGCAGGATCGAAATCTTTGCGTGGTGATAGGAGCGTTAATATATGAAAAAAATTGTAACTGCCATACTAATCGCGGGTGCGTTGCTGCTGCTTGGCGGCTGTGCGCTATCGCCGAGAATTAATATAAACATACCGGCAGTCGATGACCTTGTGAACATCCAGACAGGGATTGGCGGTGTGCGGGGCACTGGGGCAATGGTCTCTCACACCATCGAAACTGAAGATTTTCGCGCGATAGACATCAATGTTCCGTTAAGCGTAATCTACCGGAATGACCAGAGCCAATCAGTCACACTGGAGATACAGGAGAATCTGTTTGAGTATATGCAGGTTTCGGTGCGGAACGGCACATTATTTGTTGATTCAAGCAGGGCGTTTAATGTCAGCGCATCCAACACGCCGCGGCTTACATATACGCGCCTTATCTTGAAGCGGTGCGCTCCGCCGGCGCGATCAGGGCAGCGGAATGGGACACTGTATACGCTGAACGTTTTACAATCGACGCGGATGGTGCAGCTTATATTGCCATCCCGCTGGAAGTCGAACAACTCAATGTATATATTGCGGGCGGGGTATCGCTTGCACTTTCCGGAAATGCGGATACCGCTGATATCTCCATTGCCGGGGCAACCAACATTTCTGCCGACAATCTGCAAACAAGAGATGCACGCATAGAAATCGCTGGAGCGGGCAATGTGACCATTGCCGTTTCTGATCATCTTGATGTTGTCATTAACGGCGTGGGCAACGTAAGGTACACCGGAAACCCAACCGTCACACGGCGCATTTTAGGACTCGGGACGGTCAGAGGGAATTGACAACATAGCGTGTGAAAAAAACCTTGCTTTTTTCAGAATATTCTGCTAAAATATCAGGACATGTTTGATCGTTGTCAAACATGTCCTATGCATTACGCACGGCTCCTGATTTTCTGCCAGGTGCTTCGATAAACGAAGTTGGCGGCAAAAGACGACGAAGCCGGAGGAAAAACAAAAAATATTGGAGGAAAATTAATGTCAGTAGTCTCAATGAAACAGCTTCTTGAAGCCGGTGTGCACTTCGGTCACCAGACAAGGCGCTGGAACCCGAAAATGGCACCATATATCTATATGGAGCGGAATGGAATCTATATCATAGATCTCCAGAAGACGGTCAAAAAGCTTGAGGACGCGTACAATTTTGTGCGCAGTGTGAGTGAAAACGGCGGTTCTGTCCTTTTCGTCGGCACAAAAAAACAAGCGCAAGATGCGATCCGCGAAGAGGCGGAGCGCGTGGGCATGTTCTTTGTCAATGCCAGATGGCTCGGCGGAATGCTTACAAACTTTAAAACGATGCGCACCAGGATAGACCGTTTGGCGCAACTCCGCAAAATGCAGGAAGACGGGACGTTCGATATCCTGCCGAAAAAAGAAGTCATCAAGCATACGAATGAGATTAACAAACTTGAAAAATACCTCGGCGGCGTGAAAGACATGAAAAGGCTGCCCGCCGCACTGTTTATCATTGATCCACGTAAAGAGCGCAATGCGATCGCTGAAGCGCGCAAACTTGGTATACCGATCGTTGCGATTGTCGATACGAACTGCGACCCGGACGAAATTGATTATATCATCCCCGGCAATGATGACGCGATCCGCGCGATCAGGCTGATTTCTCAAGCGATGGCTAACGCCGTGTTGGAAGGCAGACAAGGCCACGACGCAGAAGAGACTGAAGAAGTGCCGGTACCGGCCGCAACAGCGGCGGATTCTGCGGGTGTTGAGCCTGTGTCCGCATCGCAGCCGGCAGAAGCACCGGCGGAATAGAAAGGAGTTGCCAATATGTCATTTACCGCACAAGATGTAAAAGAACTCCGTGAAGCCACCGGCGTCGGCATGATGGATTGCAAAAAGGCGCTGACTGAGACAGACGGAGATATGGAAAAAGCGATTATTTATCTGCGTGAACGCGGACTTGCCGCGGCACAGAAAAAAGCCGGCAGGGTAACGGCCGAAGGCATGGCTTATGCTGATGTTATTGACAATGTCGGTGTTGCCGTGGAAGTGAATGCGGAAACAGACTTCGTCGCAAAGAACGATATGTTTGTGGACTTTGTCAAAGGTGTTACAGAAGCTGTAGCGAAAAACGCACCAGCCAATGTGGAAGATTTGATGGCTTCAAAGTACCCAGGAACTGAAAAAACTGTTGCCGAGCAGCAGCAGGAAATGATTCTTGTCATCGGCGAAAACATTTCCGTACGCCGGTTTATCGCCTATAGAGAAGGCACCAGCGTAGCATATGTTCACGCCGGCGGCAAAATCGGTGTGCTTGTGAATTTTGAAGTATCCGGCATATCCAATGCTGATGCGATTACAGAACTTGGCAAAGATATTGCCATGCAGATAGCTGCCATGCGCCCGCTGTATCTGGACACATCATCGGTTGATCCGGCGGAGCTGGAAAAGGAAAAAGAGATTCAGCTGAACAAAGCGCTTGAAGAGAATCGGGCGAAGAATCTGCCGGAAGATAAGTCACGGCAAATCGCCGAAAATATGGTCAAAGGCCGCATCAATAAGTTTTATGAAGAGATATGCCTTTTGAACCAGCCATATGTCAAAGAAAACAAGCTGACCGTGGAGCAACACGTACAGCAGGTGGCGAAAGCACTCGGCGGGACGATTGTGGTTAAAGCGTTTACACGGTTTGAAAAAGGCGAGGGAATCGAGAAAAAGCAAGACGACTTTGCGGCTGAGGTCGCAAGCATGATGAAATAATGAAAATAGCCGCGAAAGCGGCTATTTTATTTTTAAGGAGAGATCATGAGAACAGTACGGCACACTAAAAATGATCCTGAATTTGAAATTTCATGGAACATACGGGTAGAGGTTTTTGTAGAAGAGCAAAATGTGCCTATCGGGTTGGAATTGGATGAGCATGATGAAACTGCCATTCACGTTCTGGTGTACGATAACGAAGAACCGGTCGGCTGCGGCAGGCTTGTCTTTTTCGATCAATATGCGCAAATCGGTAGAGTCGCCGTGTTGCAACGCAAGCGGAAACTTGGCGTTGGCCGCGTGATTTGTGAAACGTTGATGAATATCGCGGCTGAAGAAAATGCAAAAAAAGTAATCCTCCACGCCCAATTGAGTGCGGAGGACTTCTACAAGAAACTTGGCTTCACACCGGAAGGTGAGATTTTTGATGATGCGGGCATAGATCATATCAATATGTTTAAACTACTTTAAGTTAAATTCGTTTCACTCCCCGGTGCAATCGGGGAGTGAAACATAATAGATTAATCAACGCTCGGGACTTTCGGAATGCACTCCCCGCAGATGTTGCAGCGTTCATCCGGATTCTTTACGCAGAACCGGACATTATCGCCTGCATATGCGTATATATCTTTGCCTTCTTTGTCTTTCACCCTATAGACAGTGCCCCAGCACCCCGCCAAGAACGCGGCTTGGAACAACAAAGGCTTGTTCATTTTTCGGAACAGTATCGGGCTGTGCCAAACAGTCGGCGGGATTCTGACAACCGTCGGTTTTGTGATCTTGTACAGCTCCATATTGTCTGGGTCGTTGCCTATGTAGAAATCAATTTCCGCGTCGAAGTCGAAGATGTTCATTGGGTCTGCACCCATGAAGAAAACGTACTCATCCACGCCTTGGTGGAAATGTGCTTCCTCCATGTCATTCGCGGCGGTGAATATCTGGAATCCCACATGGTAATTTGCGCCCGGCAGATACGTCTCGCCCCTGAAATACGCTTGCGGAGTCGGACACCAGTCTCCCCATTTTGTGTCTTCACGCGGAAGCTCACATATCAGCGATGCAATCTCCGGCGACAGTGGGCCGGATTTTACCGTCCAGTAATCCGGGACTTTTTCGCTGTCTTCGAGCGTTGCATCACGGTCGAAGCATTTGCCGCAATAGTCGCATGTCTTCGCCCCGTCGAATACGCACGGACGGGACTCATCTCCGGTGAAGACATATTCTCTTCGACCGTCTTTGTCTGTGCGCAGTTTGACTGAACCGAATCTGCCGTGCATCAGTGCCGCCTGGAACAAAAGCGGCTTATCTACACGCTTGAAATCCAGCGGAGAGTGCCACATGCACGGCGGGATACGGATGATTGTCGGTTTTGTGATGACAATCTTCTCCATCGCATCCAGCGTTGGTCCCATGAAGAACTCTATTTCCGCATCGAATGAGCTGAACACATCCGGCAGTTTTGCTCCCAGGAAGACGAGATATTCTTCCTCCCGGTGGAAGTGTGGTTCGCGTTCTAAGTAAACCGGTGCTTTGAACACTTGGAACCCCACGTTGAAATTTGCCCCGGGCATATCGGCGTCTCCCCTGAAATATGCCTGCGGGGAGTGACACCAGTCTCCCCAATTCGTCTCTTGCGGTTCAAACTCATAAAACAGATGATCGAAGCTTCCCATATATCGTTGCCTCCTAATTTCTAGTTTTTAGTTAGTTTGACATGGTTTCTTTACATTGTCAATAGCGGGCGGTTTTCTTTTGTGTTCAAATATAGTAAAATAGAATGAAAATATGTTTGGATGGTTATTAAGGGGGCGAAAGCAATGGTTTGAGTATAACTGTGTCCATGCTATCTATAATCATAATAACAGAAAGTCAGAGGAAATTATGATTGACTTAAACGAATTATACATTCGGCACTACTGCTCACGCGATTGCACTCCTTTCATGAACTTTTGCCGAGTGCCAAAGGAAGAGGCTTTTGCTCTTGCTCGTGAAATGGCCGCCAAGCACCCGAATGTTAAGACATTTTCGCGTTTTCACAATTTTGAGCGATATTATTCCTTTAGAATGGATATAGAAAAACTATTGTACAGCACCTTTGTATCGCTTGGTGGCAAGCCGAAAGAACGACACCCCATTTACTTCGTACTGCATGACAGCAAAACGCTTGCGGATTATCAGGGCGATTCTGCGATTTACGAAATAAAAGTGGCGGACATTCCTTCCAGCGATATTAGTTTCATCATTGATGACAGCATGGTGGCATACAAACGCGACGGTAAATTTACTATGTATACCAAAGAAATCTTGCAAGCCCACTTAGGAAGCTACAATGGCGCGATTGACGACTACATCTGCAAGTTAAATGAGCAATATTATTGCATAGAGGCACAGATATGGAATAACGATATACTTCCACCGGTAAATAACGCATGAAATCCATATGTGTGTATTTAGTTTAATGCCGACAGGCACTAAAGCCCACGGCAATGTGCACTGCATTGGCTCTGCCGGTGTATGCGGCTGCTATAATAGGGATAAATCTTAGAAGCCGCGTGAACGTTGGGGTTCGCCGATTTAATCCCTTTAATTTTATTGAACTTATGAAATATGACTGATTATAATTGTATAGGAGTAGATAGAATGTTTTTTGATCCGTTATATTTTATCTTGGTGCTACCGGCTGTGCTGTTGGCCATGTTGGCGCAACTAAGGGTGTCCAGCAGTTTTAAAAAGTATTCAGAAGTGCGTACCCAAAACGGAGTTACAGGTGCCGAAGCGGCGCAGGAAGTATTACGCCGTGCTGGGGTGGATAATGTCCGGATCGAAAAAGCCCAAGGTCATCTGACAGATCATTACGATCCGCGCGACAATGTTATCCGACTGTCGGAATCCGTATACGATGCCCAAACCGTCGCCGCAGTGGGCGTTGCCGCGCATGAAGCCGGCCACGCGATTCAATACGCGCATGGATACGGCCCGATAAGATTCCGCATGGCGATTTTGCCGATGACCAACATTGGCTCAACATTGGCACTGCCGTTGGTGATTCTCGGATTCGTGCTTGAAATGGCGGGGCTTATCTACATCGGAATTCTGCTGTTCGGTGCGGTGGTGGTGTTTCAGCTGGTCACACTCCCGGTGGAATTCAATGCCTCTCGCAGAGCCATCGTTGCGTTGCGCGAATCGGGATTGTTAACGGAGGATGAAATGCCCGGATCAAAGAAGGTGCTGTCAGCCGCCGCATTGACCTACGTCGGCGCACTGGCCGTGTCACTGGCGCAGTTGCTGCGGTTAGTGCTGCTATCAAGGCGCCGGCGGTGATAAACCTGTTCCCTGAATCAGAAGTGCTGGATAAGCACCAAATCTGATCTGCCGTGTTTTATAAAGCGGCGAGGGTAATAGAACAATAATAGACAAAAAGCAAGAGCGGTTAAGATGATTAGTACATCTTGACCGCTCGTTTGATATGTTATTGGAGTTGCTCCGCCTTAAACAACAGGCATCCGCCGCTGCATTTGGCACTTTCGCGGTGATAGCAATCCTCGCACTCGGCCGATGTCGATATGCTGCACGCGGGCTGATCTACCGTATATAGGTAATGTTTTCGGAGTGCTTCGATGTTGCGAAAATCACGGATATCCTGTTTTGTGTGTTCGGACAGCCCGAAGCACCGTATCGCCCGCAGGTCGGGCAAGATATCTACAACCGGTGAGCAGTTGTTCATCTCACAGAATATAACACGCTCCCAAAACGGACGGGAATACATGTGAGACACGGCAGAACTTAAAACGTCTTTCGCGCCTTTCAGGCCGTCGCGTTCGTCCGCTGTAAACACGCAGTCAGGGAAAAAGTTGCAGTCGAAGCCCGTGATAACGCCGCGGCGTATCATGTCGCCAATAAACCTGATTGCAACCGGTTTCATTTCATGGAAATACGCCAATGGTGCCTTGCCGTTCAACTCACCGTTCGGCGGCACGGATATAGACAGCCGGATCACGTCAAAGTCAATCTCATCTAAAATCGGGAATATGTACGAATAGTCAAAATCCGGTTTGTAAAGATTTACGCTGAGCCTGAATCTGCCTTCGCCGGAATGCTCGTCATTAAAACGCACCAGACTTTGCAGCATTTTCTCAAAAGCTTTCGCACCCATGTCCTCCGGCGCGTTGCAGTTCACAAGCATCCGGAACTTTTTGTGTTCAAGTATTTCCGGTGCCAAGCGCTCCAGTGCCACCGCATTTGTGTAAAGCATCACGATATCAGTTCTTGTGTCGCCAAGTGCGATACTGACCGCATCGTTTATATGCGTGTAGAGCAGCGGCTCACCACCGATGATGCCCACTTGCCGCTCACCTTCGCTGCTGAGGACAAAGTCCAGTGCTGTTTGAAAATCCTCCAGCGTCATTTCCTTGGGGGACTTATTGACAAACTCCCCGGCAAAGCAATAAGGACAGCGTAGGTCGCAAGTCTCATTCACCATTATATTAGCCATATAAGCATTCTCCTAACGTTGTTTATTTGTGGTTTTAGACAAAAACGCCTTGACTTTTGCATAGATTTTGATTATACTTGAAAAAAGGAGATTTTTTACAGGAAGTAGAAATGTTTGGAAGCAGGCAGGTGTGCAGTTGGTTGTTCTGAAAGGGGGAACAGACCATGGAATGGGTAGGATGTAACATGTGCCATTCAGACGCGATACCCGGCTATTATTCTGAAGAGGACATATACAGTTGCCATACATGCGGTGCGTTGTATCGTGCAAAAAGAACTGCTGAAAATGGAAAAGTGACGTTCCGGCTGATCCTTCGCCACCCGAAATATGAAAAAACAGCGTCTCTATCTGTAAAGTTGAAGAGGTTGATTAATAAAATTGGCGAAGAGTATCAAGGACATTTTTGATCGCTTACCGCTATTTGACTGAAGCCGCCCGGAAGGGCGGCTTCTTGTTGCGTAAAGATCCATTCAGCCGACCGGCCTATAACGGGATATCCCCCATGTTGATATCCGCGGCCGTTGTGTCAAGGTCATCGAAAACCTTGCTCTTGCCGCCTGCGTTGAACTCCAGCTTGAACTTGCCGTCTGGCAGATCTTCAAACCAGAAATCACCGTATTCGTCGGTCTTGGTGTTGTATTTGCCGCCCGCACCGGCGAGACTGCATTCAGCACCGATGTAGACCTCATCTTCCACCGGATCAAACAGTGTTCCGGCGATGAACTTCTTCGGCAAGCCTGTGTAATAGACGCGGGGGTTTGTCTTAAGTTCCGGCTTCAGCACTTCGGCTTTTGGGATGAACTCGCGGGCTTCGGCAGAATCTTCATCTACGATTCGCATACAAATAGTCGGACAGTTGTCTGTACACCGGGTCTCTTTCCAGCCTTCGTCGATCAGATGCGCGCAACCGGTGCACTTTTGTGCGATGTTCAGGTCTTCGTTGAAGTAGATGGCATCATAAGGGCACAATTCGGTGCAGTTGCGGCAGCCGATGCACTTCACCGGATCAATGATCACCAGACCGTCGTTACGCTTATACTTTGCCCCATGCTTACACGCATCCATACATGGCGGGTTGTCGCAATGCATACAGATACGCGGTGTGTAAGCCACTTTAACCTTCGGTACAGAGCCGCGTACCTTTTGGTGAAGTTTAAACCAGAAATGTCCAATCTCTGGCTGGGGTTTGGCTATCGGGGTCCAGTCATTAGCGACATGTTCGTCTTTACAGCCGATCTGGCAGCTATAGCAGCCGTTACAGCCCTTGGTATCGATTAAAAATACTTTCTTGCCCATTATTTGCTCCCCCTTTCAACCCAAGCGGTGGCTTTCAATCCGGAAGCACGGTCGTATTCGCGGTTCCAAGCCTCTGGATATGCTGTTCTCCACTCATCGTATTGTGCCATACTGACACGCTCTACATCGACGAGGAATGATGTGGTTGCCTGGCCTGCGGCATGTTTGGATGTGAGTCCCTTCGGTGTGATGAGATTTATCGCGCCGCCGCGATCCAGCTTACCGGGGATGATAATATCTGTCCGCGCACCGTGATCAACCGAGACAGCACCCGGCATAATGCGCTCAAACACCAAGGCACCGCAGAGCACGCTTCCGCGCTCGTTGAATACGCGCACGATGTCGCCGTTTCTGATTCCTCTGGTTTCGGCATCTGTGGGATGTATCCAGCAAGGCTCATACAGATATCCATCAAACCCTCTGACCTTGCCGGTATCGGCTTCTTTTGTCCATGGAATATCGTCGGCCTGCGCATGGACTCTCCATCTGGGGTGGTTGGTGATAATCAGCAGCGGATAAGTCCGGGCTCTGCTGGAAGAGAGACGCTCGTCATGCGTGATGCCTTTTTCAATCCATTGCGGATACGGCGGACGCTCTTCATCGTTGGGGAAGTATTTTGAGAGGTTTGTTGAGCAGAATTCCAGTTTCCCTGTTGGTGTCGGCAACGGATTCTTGACAGGATCCATCGCGAACTCGTACAGGCCAGCGGGGAGTTTTCGCCAGTTTTTAGAGACCGGGATGACCATGTAATCCTTCTCGCACCACTCTTCGTAAGGAACAATTTTATCAAAGTTCATGCCTTTGTAGACGCCTTCGATATATTGCTCGACAGTTCTGCCTATTGTGACTTCTTTCTCCATGCCGAGTTTTTTCGCAATCTCGACAACAGCCTCAAAGTCACTCTTCGACTCACCGACCGGCTCGATCGCTTTTCTCATGTTCAGCATGGTCTGGAAATGTTCGCCATCGCGGACGCACGGCATCACGTCATCTACTTCAAGGTAGGTGTTCGTTGGCAGTACGATATCCGCATAGATACAGTCGTTTTCCAGCCACGGGTGCTGCGCCAAGACAAACTCGATCTGCGGGTCACGTATCGTCATGCCGATATCAAAACCGTCGCCCCAGCAAGTTTGGCGGCAAGGGGTGTCCGTCCATACCATACGAATCGGAACACCGTCATAATCGACCTTATAGTATGTCGATTCGAGGTCTCTGTCGTCATGCTTAAGGTTAGGATTGTTTTGGGTAGAGCCTTGTTTCATGCGTAGGTCGCCTTTTCTGACCGGGTAGTTGTATTTTACCATTTGGTCTACAGGCTCTTCCTCATGTCCGCCGGTACCCCAGAAGTTAAGGGTTTTGTCTGTGCCAGCCTTGATTGCTTCTTCGATTAGGGTCTTCGGAATCAATTGCTTGCCCCACGCCTGCGGTGTGCCGCGGTGCGGGTTGAAGATTCTCTCATGCAGTTCCGGGTCTTTTTGCTTAATCGTCTCAAACGTACCCGAATATTCTTGGAAACCTTTTGATGTGTCGGAGTTGGCGATGTCGTAATTCAGCTGATCCCACGTGATGTTTTTCGGCATACCCATGTAGGCGATTTGCGCATGGTGCCGCCCCGGTTTGCCGAGCCCCTGCATACCAAGCAGTATAACTTCAAGCCGTGCAGGCTCTGTGGAATACGGCCCTCTGATATAGCCGCCGCCGAAGTAGTGACCAACTGTTGTGATTTTCTTTGCCCAGTCCCTGGCCAAGGCTTTGATTGTGTAGGACGGGATGCCGCACTTTTCAGCCGCCCATTTTGGCGTTTTAGGCACACCGTCCACTTTGCCGAGCACGTAATCTTCCATCTTATCCATGCCGACCGCATGGGTGGCAACATATTCTTTGTCGTATGTACCCTCGGTCACCCAAGTGTAAATGATCGCCAGTTGCAGCGCCGCGTCGGTGTTCGGAAGCACCGGAATCCATTTGTCGCCGTGGATGGCTGCCGAATAGTTGAGGTCTGGGCAGATATAAACTTGCTTAATGCCGCATTCGTTCCAGAAGAACATCAAACGGCTGGCCATCTGTCCGCGGAAGCCCCAAGGCGTGGTCTCAAGGTCGCCGCCCTGTACGATCAGCAGTTCAGTATTCTCAGTGATATCGACCACGATATTTTCCGCCGGAGCCATGTTGCCGATGAAGCCTTTGCCCCATACGTGTTTCGCGCCCCAGTACCAGCCTTCCCAGCTGTCCGGATTTCTCACTTGCTGGGTGAAGCCGCCCATTTTGTCCAGCAACAGCGTACTGCAGCCGTGCGGCGCATGGATCAGCTTACTTTCAGAGTGTCCGTCACATTGCAGCAGGATCGACAACGGGCCGTACTCTTTATGTACGCGGCGGATTTCTGCTGCGATGAGGTCTGTGGCCTCGTCCCAGGAAATACGCTCAAACTTGCTTGAGCCGCGGTTCTGTGGATTGCGTTCACCATTGGGATCCCAGTCAACGCGCTTCATCGGATACGGAACGCGGTTTGGTGAATAAGCCCTCTTTTTGTATGCCAAGCCCCACGGTGGCGGAACCGACTTGCTGAGCGGCCGCCATTTTACGCCGTTGCGCTCCATCTCCCATGCGTTGAAGCTTTCGTAATCGTACTTCGAGTCATAGTGGAGCGGTCTGATACGGACGACTTTTCCATCTTTGACATCGACATGTGCCGGACAAGCCCCAAAGATGCCACCACTTAGGTTGATTGCCTTGACGACGGTCTTATCGGTGCCCACGGGCGGTGGCTTGGTACCGGGAATAGCTTTTGACTTATTGTTTTCTGCCACTTAATTTCCCTCCTATTCTGCAATTTTTCTGATTAAAAATACCTATAAAAAGATTATACAGACAGTTGCAGCATAAGGGAAACAAAAATGTTTTATCGTGTTCATTGTGTGGATAAACTTTATTTATTCATGCGATATGAAAAGAGCCAAGGTCGTAGACCCTGGCTCCCGATCTTGATATTGAAACCCTGCGAAACGGACTTGACATCACCCTGGATAGAGCGACAAAACAATGTCTCGGAATATTTTGCATGCGGTGGTTTTTAGGTCTTTTCTCCAAGCAAAAACGGTGGTGAATTCAGCGTCTTCGCCGCTGATTGGAAACGTGACGACA
>WQVW01000010.1 GCA_009785655.1 Oscillospiraceae bacterium
AGGTGAATCCAACGTTCCGATTGGCATTCCCGTACAAACTATACGCATTCACACAACGGACGGCGTGAGAGGCCATGCTATATCCTTTGGTCTTCCGCACGGTGTCAGATATACTGACGAATACGGCAACCCGACAAATGAATTTGCCCTCATCCGCAATATCTTTGAGGATCACAGGGTTAGGCTTAATTTGGGTGACCCTTGGTACTACAGGTTCATACGTCGTGAAGCGCTCGAATCCCTCGACCTTGACACCGTTTACGCAATAGAAATCGGCGGCGTGATTATACCGATGCGGTAAATCAGGCAGACTCCGGGCTCGAGATACGTCCCGTGATCGCAGACGCCGCGGCCACAGCAGGGGAGGCGAGGTACACCTCGCTTCCCGGGTGACCCATCCGGCCGACAAAGTTGCGGTTCGTTGTGGCAACACAACGCTCACCATCGGCCAGAACACCCATGTGTCCGCCAAGACACGGCCCGCAGGTTGGGGGGGAGACAATCGCCCCCGCGTCGATGAACACATCCATCAGCCCCTCGGTCAGGCATTGCTTCCACACCGCCTGCGTCGCCGGCATGATAATGCATCGCAGACCATCCGCCACGCTGTTGCCGCGTAAAATCTCAGCGGCGATGCGCATATCATCCATCCGCCCATTGGTGCAAGAGCCGATCACAACCTGATCAATCGTAATCCCCAGTTTCTCCGCTTCGGTGATCGTTTTGGCGTTTTCCGGCAGATGCGGGAAAGAGACAGTCGGCTCAACTTCGGCGAGGTCGATTATCACTTCGCGCCTGTACACAGCATCCGCGTCCGCCAGATACGCAACGCCGTAATTCCCGCCGTGATCGCGTATGTATTCAAGCGTAATGTCATCCACCGGGAAGATACCGTTTTTCGCCCCAGCCTCAATCGCCATGTTGGCAATGGTGAACCGGTCATCCATCGAAAGTGCGGCAATATTCCCGGCAAACTCAAGCGACTCATACCGCGCCCCGTCAACGCCCAAGATTCCGATAAGATGCAGAATCACATCTTTGCCGGACACATGCGGGCGTTTTTCGCCTTTGATGACGACTTTGATCGCCGATGGCACTTTGAACCATGCCTCACCAGTCGCCATCCCAGCCGCCATATCGGTCGAGCCAACGCCGGTGGCGAACGCGCCCAGCGCACCATGCGTACACGTGTGGCTATCCGCCCCGATAATCACGCCGCCGGGCACAATCAGCCCCATCTCCGGCAGCAGCGCATGCTCAACCCCGGCTTTGCCTATTTCAAAATAATGCGTAATCCCCATCGCACGGGCAAATTCGCGCATTTTTTTTGCTAGGGTCGCCGATGCGATGTCTTTGTTCGGTGCAAAGTGATCCGGAATCAATGCGACCTTGTCTTTGTCGAACACTTTCGTCACGCCGATTTTATAAAACTCATCAATCGCCACCGGGGCGGTGATATCGTTGCCAAACACAAGATCCAGCTTGCATTCGACGAGTTCTCCCTCACGGACAGAATCCAATCCCGCCGCTTTCGCCAGGATTTTTTGCGTCATTGTCATTCCCATTATCTGCTCACCCTTTCAGCATTTTTCGTCTTTGCGATCGCACGGTTTATCGCGTTGATATACGCCAGAATCGTCGCCTCTATGATATCCGGTGACACGCCGCGCCCCATGTGGAGTTCACCATCACGCAGCACCCGCACCGTCGCGTTACCGAAAGCATCAGTCCCGCCGGTGATCGCGTCCAAATTGTACGAGGCCAGCGTCCCTTCTTCACGGACGATCTTTGAAATCGCGTTGCACGCCGCGTCAATCGGACCGTTGCCGGTGGCGGCTTCAGTCGCCTCGCCATCGGGGCCGATTAACGTCACACTGGCCATCGGCAGCAACGGCAGTTTGCCGCTTTGTATCTGGAACGATGCAAGCCTATAATGCTCCGGAACGTCTGTAATCAGCGCCAGAATCGCTTCAAGATCATCGTCGGTGATGTCTTTTTTCCTATCTGCCAGCTCCTTGAATTTGACAAACGCACTGTTGATTTCGTCTTTTGTCAAGTTATATCCCATCGACTCAATCCTGTCAGTAAACGCGTGTCTGCCGGAAAGTTTCCCCAAAACCAACGTGCTTTCCGTTTTACCGACCGATTGCGGGGTCATAATCTCATACGTCATCGGGTTCGACAACACACCATGTTGATGGATGCCCGATTCATGCGCGAATGCGTTCGCCCCAACAATCGCCTTTGTTGGGGACACCGGTACGCCGGTAATCGCCGCGACACGCTGGCTTGCGCGGTATATTTTCGTCGTGTCGATGCTGTGACTGATTCCAAAAGCCTGCTCACGCGTGGACAGTGCCATCACAACTTCTTCCATAGAGCAGTTGCCCGCGCGCTCGCCGAGGCCGTTGATCGTCGTCTCCACCTGCCGCGCACCGGCAGCTACAGCTGACAGTGTGTTTGCAACGGCGAGGCCGAGATCATCGTGGCAATGCACGCTGATAACAACACCGTCAATATTGGGCACGTTTTCAAAAATACCGCTGATCAGCGCAGAGAATTCACCCGGCACGGCGTACCCCACAGTGTCGGGGATATTAATCGTCGTCGCCCCTGCCGCGATGGCAGTTTCAATCACTTTGTACATAAACTCAGGTTCTGACCGGGATGCGTCTTCACACGAGAATTCGATATCCGCGCACAGGGACTTCGCCAGCGCGACGCTTTCTGCGACGTTTTGGATCACCTCATCCGGCGTCATATGCAGCTTATGCGTCATGTGGATTTCACTGGTGGCAAGAAAAACATGAAGACGCGGTTTTTTCGCATGTTTAACAGCCTCCCAGCCTCTGGCGATATCCGCTTCATTGCACCGGCAAAGTGCCGCCACACCGCAGCTGACGGTTTCAGCCACCGCGGTCACCGCCTCAAAGTCCCCTTGAGAGGCAGCAGGGAACCCGGCTTCAATGATATCCACACCAAGCAACTCAAGCTGGCGGGCAATTTCAACTTTTTCCGAAAGGTTCAAGTTGACTCCCGGCGTCTGCTCGCCATCGCGTAAAGTTGTGTCGAAGATAATAATTCGGTTATTGTCTGGCATGATGATCTCCTCCTTAAAAAATAAAAAATCCCCGTCCTATATCAGGACGAGGGTTACAAAACCTCGCGGTACCACCTGAATTCACGCGGCCAATTAAACGGCGGCGTACACTCACTAAACAATACTGAAAATCAATATCGCGTCCCTTATAACGGCGGGCACCCGGTGCGGCATACTGATGAAAAGCTTCACGTTCCGCGCACAGCTCCGAGACGAGTTCTCCGTTTATCCAAACAAGCCGTTACACCAACCCGACCCTCTCTGCGCATTGAATAATCAGATACTATTTCTCTTCTAAGCCATTTAAAAATATAAAATTTGATACACTATAGCACAAGGATCGGTGTATGTCAATATATTATTTTATAGGGCAGATAAAACGCAGAAGCGCGAAAAACGGATAGCCCCATGTAGGGGACACCGTCCACACCAGTTCGTAATATATACCCGTAGGGGTGGTTACCCAAAAACTATAAAGCAGGTGATTGACAATTGAGCGCGGGTGAAAAATTCTATTTCAAGCCCACGGCGGGAGAGCATATTGAGACAACGGTCAGTTTAACACCGGATACATCCGCCGCGATTTTAGGTACAGTATTTTCCGCGAAAGACGTGCGGGTTTCAAACGCACTCGTATTGCTTTTTCGCGCCGGGGAAGAAAAGAAACTGATTGACAGACAGTTCACTGACGATGAGGGACACTTTTTCTTCGGGCCGATTGAAGGCGACGTCATGTACCAGATAAAAATATATAAAAACCATGTAAAAATCCGTGAACTTGAAATAGTCACGGAATAGCCAAAGGAGCCTTTGCGGCTCCTTTTTTCTTATATTTTGAAATATACAGTAAAATAGTAAAAAATGCTTGACAAAGCCGTAAACCGTGGTAGAATATTATGGTATGTCTGTAATTATAAATCAATCCGACATCCTCACCGGGCGTAGTCTACCACATTTGCGCATTATTTGTCAATACAGAAGTTTAAATGTTTCCAACTCACCCGTGTGTGTCGTGTTTTTCAAATGTCTTAATGATTGTATACAAAAGTAGGGAGTGAAGTCAATGCCGAGAGACGTGGTATACGGCAAAACTATCCGCAAAAGCTATGCTAAAACAGAAGAAATCCAAGAGATGCCGAACCTTTTAGAGGTTCAAAAATTCTCTTACGACTGGTTCCTCGAATCCGGCCTGCGAGAGGTATTCCGCGATGTCGCCGCGATTACCGATCACACAGGCAATTTAGAGCTGACGTTTATTGATTATAATATGAACGAGAAGCCGAAATATTCAGTCGAGGAATGCAAAGCCCGCGACACCACTTACGCCGCCCCTTTGAAAGTCAGCGTTCGTCTGCGGAATAAGGAGACGGAAGAGATCAAAGAGCAGGAAATCTTTATGGGGGATTTCCCGATCATGACAAACGCCGGCACGTTTATCATCAACGGTGCAGAGCGTGTGGTCGTCTCGCAAATCATCAGATCTCCCAGTGTGTATTATGAACGCAAGACAGATATAAAAACAGCCGTTATGATCCATGCGGCGACATTGATTCCATATCGCGGGGCATGGCTTGAGTATGAGACTGACGCGTCTGAGAATTTTTACGTGCGTGTGGATAAGAATCGAAAGCTGCCGGTCACATGGCTGTTGCGCGCTGTCGGCAGGCCGAATCAAAATGTTTACACCCACCTCTCCATCTCCGGGGCGGAGGGCGGTGCTGAAACCAATGAACAGCTGAAAGCCATTTTCGGCGATGATGAACGCATTATCGCGACTTTAGAAAAAGACGTCTGCCGCAACAGCGATGAGGCGTTAATTGAGTTATATAAAAGACTGCGCCCAGGCGACCCGCCAACAATAGACTCCGCGCAGACTTTGCTGCAAAATCTGTTTTTTGACGCGCGGCGTTATGATATATCAACGGTCGGGCGTTATAAGTTTAACAAAAAGCTTGCGATCTGGCCGCGCATTGCCGGGCAAACGCTGACACAACCGGTGGCAGACCCGCTGACTGGCGAAGTGATCGCCGAAGCCGGGGAACTGCTCACAAGGGAACGCGCCGAAGCACTTGACGCGCGCGGGGTCAATGATGTTTTTGTCCATGTTGACGGGCGCGAAGTCAAGGTCTTTGCCAACGGCATGGTCAAGATGGACGAATTTGTGGACTTCAACCCGGAAGCGGAACTCGGAATCAAAGAGCGCGTGCGTTTTATTGTTTTGAAAGACCTGCTGGAGAAATACAGTGGGGAAGAGCTGAAGGAAGCCATTGTTGAAAATTTAGATTTGTTAATCCCGAAACACCTGATACCGGACGATATTTTTGCCTCGGTAAACTATCTCAATTGTATCGCCCATGGCATCGGTGGGCCGGATGATATCGATCATCTTGGCAACCGCCGCATGAGAAGTGTAGGTGAATTGCTGCAAAACCAATTCAGAGTCGGCTTCTCCCGCATGGAGCGTGTGATCCGTGAGCGTATGACGTTGCAAGACCTGGATATCATTACACCGCAGTCACTGATCAACATCAGGCCGGTCACCGCGGCAATTAAAGAATTTTTCGGCAGTTCACCGCTGTCGCAATTTATGGATCAAACAAATCCGCTGGCGGAGCTTACGCACAAACGGCGTTTATCAGCGTTGGGTCCCGGCGGCCTTTCCAGAGAACGCGCGAGTTTCGATGTGCGTGACGTTCATTACAGCCATTATGGCCGCATGTGCCCGATTGAAACGCCGGAAGGCCCGAACATCGGCCTGATATCGTATCTGGCGTCCTACGCGAAAGTTAACGAATACGGCTTCATGATTGCCCCATTCCGCAAGGTTGACAAAGAAAGCGGACGAGTAACGGATGAGGTAGTCTATCTCGCGGCCGACATGGAAGACCAGTACTTTATAGCACAAGCGACGGAGCCTATCGACGAGAACGGCTACCTGGTAAACGAGCGTATCACATGCCGTCACCGGGATGAAATCGTCGCGGTCAATCGCGACAGGATCGACTTTATTGATATCTCACCAAGTATGATGGTGTCGATCGCCACCGCGATGATCCCATTCCTTGAAAACGATGACGCCAACCGCGCATTGATGGGCGCGAACATGCAACGTCAAGCGGTACCGCTGCTAATGCCGGAAGCACCGATTGTCGCAACCGGTATAGAACACAAATGCGCCGTGGATTCAACCGTTGTCTTGACTGCACATGGCGAAGGCACAGTCACATACGTCTCAGCCACGCGGATAACGGTGGATTACAACGGCACCGGCCCTGTGGATCACATGCTGACTAAATTCTCCCGCAGCAATCAGGGCACGTGTACGAATCAACGCCCAATTGTCAATGCCGGTGACTATGTCAAAGCAGGCGACATTTTGGCAGACGGCCCGTCAACCAGCGAAGGCGAAATATCATTGGGCAAAAACATCCTCGTCGGCTTTATGACGTGGGAAGGGTATAACTATGAGGACGCCATCCTGATCAATGAACGGCTGGCGATGGACGATGTGTTCACCTCGATACACATAGAAGAACATGAGATTGACGCCCGCGATACAAAACTCGGGCCGGAGGAGATTACACGCGACATCCCCGGCGTGGGCGAAGATTCGCTGCGCTATCTGGACGAGCGCGGCATCATCAGCGTCGGCGCGGAAGTTCAGGCCGGCGATATTTTGGTTGGCAAAGTCACGCCGAAAGGGGAAACTGATCTCACTGCCGAAGAACGTCTCCTACGCGCCATTTTCGGCGAAAAAGCGCGTGAGGTCAGGGATACTTCACTCAAAGTCCCGCACGGAGAGAGCGGCATTGTGGTGGACGTCAAAGTCTTCACACGCGAAAACGGCGACGAACTGAATCCCGGTGTGAACATGGTCGTCCGCTGTTATATTGCGCATAAACGCAAGATCAGCGTCGGCGATAAAATGGCCGGACGGCACGGAAATAAAGGCGTTGTATCCCGGATACTGCCGAAAGAAGACATGCCGTATCTGCCGGACGGTACGCCGCTTGATATTATTCTCAACCCACTGGGCGTCCCATCTCGTATGAACATCGGGCAAGTGCTGGAAGTTCACTTGGGATACGCCGCGCATACACTGGGCTGGAAAGTCGCGACGCCAATTTTCAACGGCGCGAACGAGCAGGATATATGGGACACACTGAAGCTGGCCGGACTGCGTGAAGACGGCAAAAGCGTATTATATGATGGGCGAACCGGGGAGTCGTTTGACAACCCCGTCACCGTCGGCTATGTATACTTCTTGAAACTGCACCATCTTGTGGATGACAAGATACATGCCCGATCCACTGGGCCTTACAGCTTGGTCACGCAGCAGCCGCTTGGCGGAAAAGCCCAATTCGGCGGACAGCGATTCGGAGAAATGGAAGTCTGGGCACTGGAGGCTTATGGTGCCGCGTATACACTGCAAGAGATTTTGACGGTCAAGTCTGATGACGTGACCGGCAGGGTGCGGACTTACGAGGCGATTGTCAAAGGCAATAATATCCCGAAACCGGGTGTGCCGGAATCGTTTAAGGTGCTTGTGAAAGAACTGCAATCCCTGTGTTTGGACGTGCGGGTGCTGGATGAAAACGGCGTGAAAATCGAATTGCAAAGCAATGACGATGACGACATGGGCGACAATATGCGTGACAAAAGTTTCTATCAAAGTGATGATGACGAGTTCTCTGCCAGCGGCTACTCGATTACTGAGGTCACCGAAGACATGCTTGACGAAGAAATGCTGGGCGGCACCGATGACGACGAGGACGATGGTTTAGAAGATCCCGGCGATTATGAAGAGGAAACGTTCGATTTCCCGGATGATAATGAAGAGGAGGCAAGCGAATAATGAGTGGAATGCCTTTCGACGCAATGCAAATCGGTCTTGCTTCTCCGGACATGATACAAAGCTGGTCCAGCGGCGAAGTAAAAAAGCCGGAAACAATCAACTACAGAACATTAAAACCAGAACGTGACGGGCTGTTCTGCGAAAAAATATTCGGCCCGACCAAAGACTGGGAATGCCATTGCGGCAAATATAAGAAGATACGCTATAAAGGCAAAATATGCGACAGATGCGGCGTTGAGGTGACCAAATCAAACGTCCGCCGTGAGAGAATGGGGCATATCGAGCTGGCGGCACCGGTATCACATATTTGGTATTTTAAAGGCATCCCATCCAGAATGGGACTGCTTTTGGATCTCACACCGCGGATACTTGAAAAAGTGCTGTATTTCGCGACCTATATTGTCATAGATCCGGGAGACACGCCGCTGCGTAAAAACCAGATTTTGACTGAAAAAGAATACCGCGAAATGCGCGAAAAATACGAGGACGATTTCAGGGCCGGCATGGGTGCTGAAGCCATCCGCGATCTGTTGGCCGATATTGATATCGAAAAATTTTCGGAACAATTGAAAGCCGAATCGCGTGAGGCTGCCGGGCAAAAAAAGGCAAAACTTGTGAAAAGGCTTGAAGTGGTTGAGGCGTTCCGGCAATCCGGCAATGACCCGACATGGATGATAATCAACGTACTGCCTGTCATCCCGCCAGAAATACGCCCAATGGTTCAGCTCGACGGCGGCAGATTCGCCACGTCCGATCTGAACGACTTGTATCGCCGCGTGATTAACAGGAACAACCGCCTGAAACGCCTGATGCAGCTAAACGCACCCGATATCATTGTCAGAAACGAAAAGCGTATGCTGCAAGAAGCGGTTGACGCGTTGATTGACAACGGCCGCCGCGGCAGGGCCGTGACGGGGGCGAATTCCCGCGCATTAAAATCGCTGTCCGATATGCTGAAAGGCAAGCAGGGCAGATTCCGTCAAAACCTGCTTGGAAAGCGCGTGGACTATTCCGGCAGATCGGTTATTGTTGTTGGCCCGGACTTGAAACTCTATCAGTGCGGCGTGCCGAAAGAAATGGCAATTGAGCTTTTCCGCCCATTTGTGATGAAAAAGCTGGTGGAGGACGGAATCTCCAACAACATCAAATCCGCAAAGAAAATGGTGGACAGAGGCGTCACCGAAGTCTGGGACGCGCTCGAAGTGGTGATCAAAGAACATCCTGTTCTGCTGAACCGCGCACCAACGCTGCACAGATTGGGTATCCAAGCATTTGAACCGATTTTGGTCGAAGGCCGCGCACTCAAGCTGCACCCGCTGGTATGTACGGCGTATAACGCAGACTTTGACGGTGACCAGATGGCGATACACGTGCCACTGTCGGCCGAGGCGCAGGCAGAAGCCAGGATTCTTATGCTGTCAGCAAACAATCTTCTGCACCCGAAAGACGGGCAGCCTGTCACCGTACCAACTCAAGATATGATTCTCGGTGCATATTATCTGACATTCCAGCGCGATGATGAAATCGGCTCTGGCAAACATTTTGTATCGCCGGACGAAGCGCTGATGGCATATCAGTGCGGCGACGTTGGCATACACGCGCCAATACATGTGCGTGTGACAAAAGATGTGGACGGAGTGAAAGAAAGCAAAGTCATTGCAACAACGGTGGGTCGGATTATATTCAACGAGCCGATTCCGCAGGATCTTGGATTCGTAGACAGAACAGACCCGGCGCATATGTTCGAGTATGAAATAGACTTCCAAACAGGCAACAAACAGCTGGAAAATATCATAGAGCGTTGTATCGCAAGGCATGGTTTCACGCGCTCAGCAAAGCTTTTGGATGATATCAAGGCGTTGGGTTTCCAATTCTCCACCCAAGGCGCGATCACGATATCCATATCCGACATGACAGTGCCGGATGAAAAATGGACATTGATCAGTGAAACTGAACAGAAAGTCGTGGCGATTGAAAATCAGTTCCGGCGCGGCTTTATCACCGACGAAGAACGGTACCGCCTGGTCGTGAAAGAGTGGGAAAAAACCACAAAAGACGTCACCGACGCGCTGACAAGCACGCTCAACGAGTTGAATCCTATCTATATGATGGCAAACTCCGGCGCGAGAGGCAGCATGAACCAAATCAGACAGCTGGCCGGTATGCGCGGACTGATGGCCAACGCAGCCGGACGGACGATCGAAATCCCGATCAAGGCAAACTTCCGCGAAGGCTTGACTGTGCTTGAATACTTCATCTCGTCCCGCGGCGCGCGTAAAGGACTTGCTGATACGGCACTGCGTACGGCGGACTCCGGATACCTGACTCGCCGCCTGGTCGATGTTTCGCAGGATGTCATCGTCCGTGCGCACGATTGCGGCACACAGGATGGGATTGTCGTTTCCGAAGTCATTGAACACGGCAGCGTTTTGGAGACATTCGGCCAAGTTATCCATGGGCGTTATCCTACGGATGATGTAATTGACGAGTCAACAGGCGAACTGCTGTTCTCAAAAGACAATATGTTGAACGTAAATGATGCGGATAAACTTATGGCACATGGCATCGCTTCATTGAAAATACGCACGGTTCTGGACTGTGAGGCTGAAAGCGGCATCTGCGCAAAATGTTACGGCGTAAACCTCGCCACCGGCGGCGCAGTGTCAATCGGTGAAGCCGTCGGCGTTATCGCCGCACAGTCAATCGGCGAACCGGGTACGCAGCTGACGATGAGAACGTTCCATACCGGCGGCGTCGCGGGTGACGATATCACGCAAGGACTCCCGCGTATCGAAGAGCTGTTCGAGGCGAGAAAACCGAAGAAAATGTCAATACTCGCCGACATTGACGGTGTTATTGAAGTTGAGGAAACGCGCAAAAGTGCCGTTGTCGCAATTACAATCAAAAATGAAAAAGAAGACGGCGAGGCAAAGGTATACCAATCACCGTATTCGGCAGGCATCAGGGTGAGATCCGGCGACATGGTAAAAGCCGGTGATAAACTGACCGATGGTGCGTTAAACCCGCATGACGTTATGCGGATACTCGGCAAAACCGCCGCCCAGTCCTACCTGATCTCTGAGGTTCAGAAAGTTTATCGCCAGCATGGTATTGATATAAACGACAAGCATATTGAAGTCATCGTTCGTCAAATGATGAGAAAGGTCAGGGTCGAAGATGGCGGAGATACCGATCTCTTGACCGGCACGACAGTGGATTTAGGCGACTTCAGGCAGGCTAACATCGCTTTGCAGGCAAAAACACCGCCCGAAGGAGAAGACGAGTTGCGTCCTGCCGTATCCTCACCGCTTCTGATGGGCATAACCAAAGCCTCACTGGCAACGGAGTCATTCTTGTCAGCCGCCTCATTCCAAGAGACTACAAAAGTCTTGACCGAAGCCGCGATAAAAGGCAAGGTAGACAGACTTGTCGGCCTGAAGGAAAACGTGATCATCGGCAAGCTTGTCCCCGCCGGCAGCGGACTCGCCATGTACAGAAAATTCGACAGCGAATCCGAGTCTGTCAGCCGCGCTTATTCCGAAGTGATAGACTATGCGTCACCGATGGTTGATTCTGTCGTACAAGCGCCGGAGAATGACATTGATCTATCAGTACTGATAGGCTCCGGGAACGCGCTGTAATAAGGGACAAACGCATGTGAAGAACCGCCCATCGGCCTTGCCGCCCCTCCGTGGGAGGGGAACAGGGAAGCGCCGCACCCAAATCCCCTCCTTGGAAGGACGCCACAAAGGTGGGGTGGTTCTCCTCGCATTTCTCAAACTACCTGTTGACGTATTCATGTTTTTGTGTTAGAATAATTATTCGTGTGATGGAGTTTTCACATTAATTACTATAGGAAAGGAGGAATACAATGCCAACATTTAATCAGCTCGTCAGAAAGGGCAGACAAACCCAGACTTATAAGTCAAACTCCCCAGCCATGCAGAAGGGGCTTAACACGCTGAAAAATAGGGAAACCGATCAAGCATCCCCGCAAAAACGCGGTGTGTGCACAGCGGTCAGGACATCAACGCCTAAGAAACCTAACTCAGCATTGCGGAAAATTGCCCGTATCAGACTGACAAACGGCTACGAAGTCACAGCGTATATCCCCGGCATCGGCCACAATCTGCAAGAGCACTCGGTAGTGATGATTCGCGGCGGGCGTGTGAAAGATCTGCCTGGCGTACGTTACCACATTATCCGCGGCACGCTGGATACCCAAGGTGTGGCTGACCGTAAGCAGAGCAGGTCAAAATATGGCGCAAAAATGCCAAAGTCTTAAGCTTATAAGCTTTATGCTTGCATGAAGGTAAATATATATTTTGCCTCTCATCGCTGGCAGACACCGGACAACATTTTAACTGTTCGTTGACAAAGTCCGGAGTACCTGTGAAATCATTTATATGAAGGAGGGAAGTATAGTGCCCAGAAGAGGCAATGTACCCAAACGTGAAGTCCTGCCGGATCCCATGTATAATTCCGTAATGGTTACAAGGTTAATCAACAGCATCATGCTGGATGGGAAAAAAGGTGTGGCGCAAAAAGTCGTTTACGGCGCGTTTACTATCATCGGTGAAAAAACCGGAAAAGAACCGCTGGACGTGTTTATCGAAGCACTGGAAAATATCATGCCAACGCTTGAAGTAAAAGCCCGGCGTGTTGGCGGTGCCACGTATCAGGTGCCGATTGAGGTAAGACCAGACCGGCGGCAGACATTAGGACTGCGCTGGCTAACAACTTACACCAGGGCTCGTAACGAGAAAACGATGAAAGAGCGTTTAGCCGGCGAGATAATGGACGCCACAAACAATTTAGGCGCCGCTGTCAAAAAACGCGAAGACACGCATAGAATGGCAGATTCAAACAAAGCATTCGCACATTATCGCTGGTAAGAGATATCACATGCGTACGTGCAGAATGAATTCACCTCGCAAAATAACTTTCGGTCTTTTTCGCCGGAAAGGGGCGGTATCATCCGTCCAAACAACTAATAGCATCAGATTAGAGAGGAGTGAGTGATTTGCCGAGACAATACCCACTTGAAAAAACAAGAAACATTGGCATAATGGCTCATATAGACGCGGGAAAGACCACGACAACAGAGCGTATATTGTTCTATACCGGTCGCACACACAAGCTTGGCGAAACGCATGAAGGCGCCGCCACAATGGACTGGATGGAGCAAGAGCAAGAGCGAGGGATAACCATCACCTCCGCCGCCACAACCTGTTTCTGGAACGATCACCGCATTAACATTATTGATACCCCCGGACACGTTGACTTCACCGTTGAGGTTGAGCGGTCACTGCGTGTGCTGGACGGTTCAGTCACAGTCATGTGCGCCAAAGGCGGGGTTGAGCCGCAATCAGAAACCGTCTGGCGCCAAGCGGATCACTATCAAGTCCCGCGCATGATCTATGTCAACAAAATGGACATCGTCGGCGCTGACTTTTTCAACGTGGTTCAGATGGTTCATGACAGGCTGAAAGCCAACGCGGTGCCGATTCAATTGCCAATCGGTACTGAAGCGGACTTTAAAGGCATTATTGACCTTGTGGAGATGAACGCCGATATCTACTACGATGATCTTGGAAAAGACGTGCGTGTGGAGCCGATACCGGAAGACATGCTTCCGCTTGTGGAAGAAGCCCGGATGAAGCTGATTGAGGCTGTTTCCGACTTCGATGACGAGATCATGGAGAAGTATCTTGAAGGCGAAGACATCCCAGCAGCATCGCTGAGAGCAGCGATACGCAAAGCAACGCTGGCAGTGCAGCTTATACCGGTGGCTTGCGGCACGTCATACAGGAACAAGGGTATCCAAAAATTGCTTGACGCGATTGTGGATTATCTGCCGTCACCTGTTGACATCCCGGCCATAGCGGGAACAAATCCAAACACCGATGAAGCTGATAGCCGTCCACCGTCTGACGACGCGCCGTTTTCTGCGCTCGCGTTTAAAATCATGACGGATCCTTATGTCGGCAGACTGTCATTTTTCAGGGTCTATTCAGGCTCTGTCGAAACGGGTTCTATGCTCTACAACTCCACAAAAGGGCACAGAGAAAGGTTGGGTCGTATCCTTCAGATGCACGCCAATCACCGTGAAGATATAGAGACCACGTACACAGGGGACATCGTCGCGGCTGTTGGCCTGAAGAACACCACAACGGGCGACACGCTGTGCGACGAAAAGAACCCTATCATTCTGGAGTCGATGGAGTTCCCAGAACCGGTTATCCGCGTGGCGATTGAGCCTAAGACGAAAGCCGGACAAGAGAAAATGGGCGTAGCACTGGCCAAGCTGACTGAGGAAGACCCGACGTTTAAAACCTATTCCGATGAAGAGACAGGTCAGACAATCATCGCCGGCATGGGCGAGCTGCATCTGGAAATCATCGTCGATAGGCTGTTGCGCGAATTCAAAGTTGAAGCCAACGTCGGCAAACCGCAGGTTTCTTACAAAGAAACGATCCGCAAATCGGCTGATGTGGATATGAAGTACGCACGTCAGTCCGGTGGTAGAGGTCAATACGGTCATGTCAAGATCATCGTGGAACCGAACGAGCCCGGCAAAGGTTACGAGTTCGTCAACAAAATCGTTGGCGGAACAATACCGAAAGAGTATATTCCGGCGGTTGATCAGGGCATTTCCGGTGCAATGGCGGCCGGCGTGCTCGCCGGATACCAGGTTGTTGACATCAAAGTGACGTTGTACGACGGGTCTTATCACGAAGTAGACTCCAGTGAAATGGCGTTCAAAATTGCCGGAAGCATGGCATTTAAAGAAGCGATGCACAAAGCAAGCCCTGTCTTGCTGGAGCCGATAATGAAAGTCGCTGTCACCGTGCCGGAAGAGTATATGGGCGACGTTATGGGCGACTTGAACTCACGGCGCGGACAAATTACAGGCATGGAAACAAAGCTCGGTGCCGCGCAGGTAGACGCACTTGTCCCGCTGTCCACGATGTTCGGATATGCAACATCGCTGAGATCAAACACACAGGGCAGAGGGAACTACGCAATGGAACCAAGCCATTACGTTGAGTTGCCGAAATCAATTCAAGAAGAGGTTATGGGCAACAAATAAGCCTTATCTTCGATTTTATTCGCGTAAAATATAAAAATAGTTGCCAAAACCAAAATAATACGGTAAAATACCGCATAATATTAAGAATTTTTTATTTGATATCGTAAGGAGGATTTATAAGCAATGGCCAAGCAAAAGTTTGAAAGAAACAAGCCACACGTCAATATCGGTACAATCGGCCACGTTGACCATGGCAAAACAACACTGACCGCTGCAATCACAAAGTTTTTGAGCCTGACAGGTAACGCAAAATTCGAGGCGTATGACGCCATCGACAAAGCCCCGGAAGAGCGTGAGCGCG
>WQVW01000011.1 GCA_009785655.1 Oscillospiraceae bacterium
CAAAGTTTAAGCCATGCCAATTTTTTCCCGATAATGCTGTCTTTAATCCACCAGATTACTGCTCCCAGCAAAATCCCTCTGATCATTTGACCAATCAATACCGCACCCATGCTGATTTCGTACAAAGGTCTAAAACCCATCAGTTCTACTATACTTTCTGCATAATCAAAAGTTAGGGGTGCAGCAATTAAAGCGACAACCATGTAAGTAATAACTTGCGCCGCTATTACTTTCGTAAAAAATCTGAATTTTTCGTTTGAGATAAGTTTAGCCATTGTTTTCGGCTCCCCTTATCTGCTTTTGCTTCCGTAAAACACACCAATCTTCATTCCTGCATTCAGGACAAGTCATCCAGCGCACTTTGGCGTTTCCCACGCTGAAAAACGCCCGCCTCAGTGATGGCTTAAAAATTGAGTCACAATTGGGACAAATAAACACATAATCTTTTAGGTGAAACGCTGAAATCAACAAACTAATTATCGAGACAGATACATATACCGCAAGTCCCCACCAGATACGTAATGCTGCAAGCCACACCATGAACGCAAACCCTAAAGCCGATGCACCCCATATTACAATTTGAATTTTATGCAGCTTTTTCTTATTGCCAACCTTACGCTTTCTTTCCATAATGCCTTCTATGCCAAGAATAGTATTTGCCGGGATAATTGCTTTATCGCGGATGCTTTCTTTGATGACATTTATCATTTCTAACTGCTTCTGCCGCTCGTCAATTTCGTCAGCAAGCATTTTCACTCGTTCGTCAAGTAATAAGGTAAGAATTTTTCCTGATAACTCACTTTCCAAAACGCTTTTGATAGAGTTTAGCGAGAGCCCAATTGCTTTAAGCGTACAGATAAGTTGAAACTTGCGCAAATCATCGTCGTTGTATATCCGCCTGCCACCTTCGGTCAAATCGGATGGATGCAAGATACCTTTGGTATCGTAAAATTGCACCGTCCGCACCGAAACATTACACAATTTAGCCATTTCTCCGGTCGTGTAGTTTGACATAGAAACCTCCTTTCGAGGGCAACAATATCGCATAACGTAGCGTCACAAACAATAGGTGACATTAGGGGATTTTTTATATTACGCAGGGGGACTTTTTATATTGCAGTATATAAATTTTCTGCGCAACCGCCACATCTCCTAAAACAGCGAAATCTGACTCGTCTCCGGCAAATCCCGCAATGCGCCGAGCGATTTGAGTTGCTCAAGATGTGTTTTAGATACTTTTGTACACGCGGCGGAGATGTCTTCAATCGAAATGAACTCCCGCCCTTTTCTGTTTTCCGCGATATCATGCGCCGCCGTCTCGCCGAGTCCCCCTATTGCGATAAACGGCGCCCTCAACTTATGTTCTCCGGCCAAAAGAAATTTCACCGGGTCAGATTCATATAGGTCAACACTCGCAAACTCGAATCCGCGCATGTAGAATTCGTAACATGCCTCCAGCGTTGTCAGCAAGTCTTCCTCTTTTGTCTTCGCGTCAGGATTGTTCTTGATCTCTCTGATCTTGGCTTTGACCGCATCTATACCATGTATCATGCATTCCGCATCAAAGCTGTCTTTTTGGCTGCGCCGATAGAAATAAGCGCTGTAGAACGCGAGCGGCTTATGCACCTTGAACCACGCGATTCTGAACGCCATCATGACATACGCCACCGCGTGTGCTTTCGGAAACAGATACTTTATTTTCTGGCAAGATTCAATATACCAATCCGGCACCCCGGCCTTCTCCATCTCCGCGCGCGCACCGTCTGGCAATCCTTTGCCTTTGCGGACATTTTCAGAAATTTTGAAGGCAAACCGGTCGTCCAGGCCTTTTTTTATCAGATAAAGCATAATATCATCCCGGCAGCTAATCGTCTCAGCTACCGTCGCTTTCCCGGACAGGATTAGATCCTTAGCGTTACCAAGCCACACGTCCGTTCCGTGAGAGTATCCGGACAGCCGCACAAGCGTGTCAAAATTTTCAGGTTGCGTATCGCATAACATCTGCCGTGTAAAGCCCGTGCCAAATTCCGGGATGCCTATCGAACCCGTCGCGCCGATGACGTCATCATCCTCCTCAAGACCGAGCGGTTCAGGGGACGTGAATATCGCCATCGTCTGCGGGTCATCCAGACTTATTTCCCGGGCATTTACAGCTGTTAAATCCTCCAACATTTTTATCATCGTCGGGTCATCGTGCCCCAATTCGTCCAGCTTTAGCAGATTATCCTCCATACAATGATAATCGAAATGTGTGGTGATAACGCCTTTATCTTTACTGTCGGCCGGGTGCTGGGCGGGACAGAAATCGGTGATCTCCATATCCTGCGGGATAACAATCAACCCACCCGGGTGTTGCCCTGTCGTCCGCTTGACGCCGACACATCCGCGTGACAACCGATTTTCTTCAGCTTTGGTGACGGTTTTGTTCAACGCTTCAAGATACTTTTTTACATAACCGTACGCCGTCTTCTCCGCAACTGTACCGATTGTCCCGGCCCGAAACACATGCTCTGCCCCGAAAAGCTCCGTTGTATATTTATGCGCTTCCGCCTGATATTCACCGGAAAAGTTTAGATCAATATCGGGGACTTTGTCTCCATCAAATCCGAGAAATGTCTCGAACGGGATATTAAATCCATCTTTGACATATTGCGCCCCGCAATTGGGACAATTTGCGTCCGGCATATCGGCACCGCATCCCCAGTTTTCACCGGATTCAAAGTCCGATTTTTGGCATTTAGGGCACCTATAGTGCGCCGGCAATGCATTGACTTCCGTTATCCCCGCCAGAAACGCGACGACTGAAGAACCGACACTGCCGCGTGAACCAACGAGATATCCATGTTCCATCGAATCTGCCACAAGTTTCTGCGCCGTCATATAGATGACGTCGTAGTTGCGGTTCAATATATCGTTAAGCTCCGTTTCCACACGGGACATCACAACTTCCGGCGGTGAGCCTCCGTAGAGCTCCGCCAACTTGTCATTCACAAGCTTTTTTAAATCTTCCGCACTTCGCTCGATCTTCGGCGCAAAAAGTTTTTTCGCCGGTGGCAGCGGGCTCACCACCGCGCACATGTCGGCGATCATTTGCGTATTTTTTATGACCACCTCATACGCCGTTTCTTCTCCAAGATACGAAAATTCCTCCAGCATTTCGTCCGTGGTCTTAAAATATATCGGCAGTTCATCGTCAAAGTTCTCAAAACCTTTAGATGCCAGCAATACACTCCGGAAAACCTCATGCTCTGGGTCAAGAAAATGCGTGTCAGATGTCGCGGCAACCGGTTTATTGAGTTCTTTGCCGAGTGCTACGATCCGCCGGTTAAAGTCCCGCAATGCTTCCACGCTTTTCACCCGCGGCCTGTCCCCTGCAAGCATAAACATGTTGTTGCATATCGGCTGAATTTCAAGATAGTCATAAAATTCGGCCAGTCTCCTCAATTCCAAGGAGCTCCGTTTTTCCGCCACCGCCTCAAACACCTCTCCGGATTCGCAGGCGGAGCCTATGATCAATCCCTCTCTATGCTGCGCCAGCACACTTTTGCGAATGACCGGGAATCTGTCAAAATCCTCCAGGTGGCTTTTGGTAACAAGCTTATACAGATTGTTAATGCCGGTCTGGTTCTTCGCTAACAGGATGATATGTTTGTACTTCATCCGTCCCCTTTTCGCCCCGCCGGGACGATTCTCGCGCAGGAAACTTAAATGCTCATTTATCCGGGACAAATCCGTCACACCGTCTTTTATCAGACGTTTGCTCATCTCTATAAAAATATGCGCCGTCACGCCGGCATCTTCAAATGCCCGGTGGTGGTTGAAGTCCGTGCGGCCAAAATGCGCCGCCACGGTATCCAGTTTGTGATTCTTCAGTTCCGGCAATACCCTGCGGGCGATTGCCACCGTGTCTATATAATTCGGCGTATATGCGATTCCATGTTTTTGGCAGGCCTCATAGATAAATCCCACGTCAAAATTCGCGTTATGGGCGACGAGCGTCCGGCCTTTGGCAAACGCCAAAAACGCCATCACTGCGTCTTTCTGCGATGGCGCACCCTGTACATCCGTATCCGTTATGCCCGTCAGCTTTGTGATCTCATACGGAATCGGGCGATCGGGATCCACATAGGTACTGAACGTGTCAATCTGCTCACCGTCTTTCACCACAACAGCACCAATTTCAAGCATCCTGTCCTCCACGGGGGACAGCCCTGTTGTCTCAACATCGAACACCACAAATTCGCCATCCGTCAGTGATTCTGTCAATCCCGCGTCGGCGAATACAGCCGTGTTGAAGTCCATGTCATTGATGTAATAGCCCTCTATGCCGTAGATCACTTTTATCTTGTCCCCGGCGGCGGCAAACGCGTCTGGGAATGAGTGAACCACACCGTGGTCTGTAATCGCAATCGCCGGGTGCCCCCATTCAATGGCACGGGTGATCACTGCTTTGGTATCCGTCAGCGCATCCAGTGCCGACATTTTTGTGTGTAAATGCAGTTCCACGCGTTTTTCAGCCGCGGTATCCTTTTTCGATTCTTTTTCAGCCACCGTGATGTTGATCGGTTCCAACGTCAAATCCCCATCGTATCGACTTAATCCAAGATTACCGGAAACGCTCAACCACATCCCTTTTTTTATGCCGTTGACTACCTTTTCCGCCGTTTTATCCGTCATAAATTTTGAGATATGTATCGTACCCGTAAAATCCGTCAGGTCGAAACTCAGCACCCACGCGCCGCGTTTTTCTATCAGCCTGCTGGACACATCGCACACTTCGCCCTGTACCGTTACTTTGCCGAGATCCAGGTTCAGCTCCCCTATCGGCGTCAATGTCGGTGCTTTTACATGCCTGCCCATAATCACGGCGGAAGGCTTCTCGGCAGACTTGGATCCTTCTTCTTTTTTGCCATTTTCAGCGACCCGGGCATAAACAACCTCCGCCGTAACCGCCTCAAGGCCGTATTCCCCGGCTATCATGCTCTCTACGGCTCTTATCGCAGCTGGGGGGACAGGAACAATCAACGACAACGTTAAATGCATCGCGGTTCGCGGTTTGTTTACAGTGGCTGAAACAACCCGCGCGCCGCTTAAATCATGCCTGGTATCATCCGCGCAGAATGGAAACATATCGTAAAACAACACCGATTCGCTCAACTATTTTCTCCCCCATTAATCGCGGTAAAAAGCTCGTCCACAAGCTTGTCCATCGTGACTTTTTTATGTATTTTGCCCTTTTTGAAAAGAACGCCTTCATCAACGCCGCCGGCAATGCCGAAGTCCGCTCTGGACGCCTCCCCCGGCCCATTGACGCCACAGCCCATCACGGCCACGGTAATGGATTGATCCAGCTTAGCCAGCCGTTTTTCAACTTCTTCGGCAATTGGTATCAGCTCAATCCCGCATCTGCCGCATGTCGGACAGGATATCAGCTCCGGCCCCGCGCGCAATCCTAACGCTTTCAAGATCGCAACTCCGGCCCGCACTTCCGCTTCCGGCGGCGCAGTGAGTGATACTCTGATGGTGTCGCCGATGCCGTCCGCCAAAAGGCTGCCGATGGCGATGGACGATTTCACTGTCCCCATATATTCCGTCCCCGCCTCGGTCACACCCACGTGCAGTGGATAGTCCGTTCTCTCGTGCAGCAGTCTGTATGCCGCAATGGTGTCTTTTACAGATGTGGATTTTACAGAGATGCAGATATCGTTAAAATCACACGCGTTCAACATGGCGATGTGACCCATCGCACTCTCAAACATCGCCTCCGGCGTGACGCCGCCGTATTTTGCCAAGATTCCTTTTTCGATGCTGCCGCTGTTGACGCCAACGCGTATCGGTATCCCTCTATCCGCCGCGATGGCGGCAACTGCCCGGACGTTGTCCATTCCGCCTATATTACCGGGGTTTATCCGAAGCCCGTCCGCACCGGCCTCAGCCGCACGAATGGCAAGTTTATAATCAAAATGTATGTCAGCCACAATAGGGATTCCTGTGCGTTTCTTGATCTCTTTAATAGCACTTGCGGACTCTATATCCGGTACAGCGATTCTGACAATATCACAACCTGTGCTTTCCAGTACATTTATTTGCGCGGCTGTCGCCGCAAAATCGGCCGTTTTTGTATTCGTCATAGACTGTACAGTGACCCGCGTGCCGCCGCCGATTTTCACGCCGCCCACCGTTATCTGCCGTTTGATTTTATCCGCCATTGCCCGCTCCCACAATCCTTAACACATCATTTATAAGCATAAACGCCATGAATCCCATCAGCAAAACCATCGCTGCCGTGTGGATATATCCCTCATACTTCGGATCTAGCTTCCGGCGCGTTATTTTTTCTATTACCCACGATATAAACAAGAACAGAATCCTGCCGCCGTCCAATGCCGGAATCGGCAAAAGGTTCATCACTGCCAGATTAACGCCGATAAACGCCGTCATATACGCAATATTGCCTAACCCTGCTCTCACCGTCGGTGCTGACTGTCCGATATTGCCCATTTCACCGATAATACCCACTGCGCCATGCATATCCCGCACGCCGAAAGCCCCGCTAATAAGCTCCGCCAAGCTCACGCGTATAATTCGCACGTAGTTAATCGCGGTATATCCAGAATACCGCAGTCGCTGCCACGTGGTGCCTTCTATGCTGTTAAACGTGATCCCGAACCTCATCACTGTTTCGCCGGTTTCCGTTTCAAACTCTCGCCGCTCTAATGGGAATCTGTTTCGCGTGATCCGCTCTCCGTCACGCAGAATCACAAGATCTACCACACCGTCTCCCCTGTTCTCGGCCAAATTCATGAACATGTGGAAATCATCGGCATAGAACAGCCGCTCTCCATTAATGGACACGATGGTATCCCCCACCATCAGACCCTGCTCCCCTGCATTGGGGAAGCTGTCGTCTAATGATACGATCGTCGTCCCGCCGAATCCTTGGGCACCGGCGAAGAGTATCACGATGATAATAAATGCCGCAATAAAGTTAGCAGCACCGCCTGCGGCCAGGATAATCACACGCCGCCAGCGGCTCTGCGCCGTGAATGACCTACTGTCTGTTGCCTCCTCGTCCTCTTCCATCGCGCAAAATCCGCCGAACGGAAGCAGCCGCAGGGTATACAGCGTCTCTTTCCCTTGCTTTTTCAATATTTTCGGCCCCATGCCGATGGCAAACTCATTCACCCGCACACCCAAAAGCTTCGCCGCTATAAAATGCCCCAATTCATGCACCGCTATAAGTACGCCAAACGCTATGATCGCTATCGCAATAAACATTAATTAACTTGCCCTTTCTGCCATCTTCTTAAGATGGAGCTAAAACTTTATGACGCGGCATGTGATTCCGTCACAAATTGCTTTGCTTGTTTGTCCGCCGCTATTAAATCTTCTAAAGAAGGTTCCTCAATATAAGCTATGTTATCCAGTGCCGCACAAACCGATTCATAAATCCCATAGAATCCAATTTCCCCTGCCAGAAAACGTGCCACCGCCGCTTCATTCGCGCCGTTCATAACTGCCGGAGCGGTTCCACCCGCTTTGGCGGCTTCTATCGCCAGACTCAAGCAGGGAAACGCATTGAAATCCGGCGGTTCAAACGTCAATCCGGAAGAAAGCTTTGTCAAATCCAGCGTGTCAACCAGCGAGGGGCGTCGCTCCGGATATGTCAGCGCGTACTGTATCGGCAGACGCATATCCGGCTGCGCCAGCTGCGCGATGACTGAGTTGTCGTTGAATTCCACCATTGAATGCACGATACTCTCCGGATGTACGACGATATCAATTTTTTCAGGCGGGATACCAAATAGGTGTGCCGCCTCAATCAACTCCAGTCCCTTGTTCATCATTGTTGCAGAATCTATTGTAATTTTTTCGCCCATGCGCCAATTCGGGTGGCGCAACGCCATTTCAGGCGTGACTCTGGCAAGTTCCCCCTTGCTCCACCCCCTGAACGGCCCACCGGACGCTGTTAAAATCAGCTTTTTTACATACTCCGGCTTTTCCGCTTTCAGGCACTGGAACAATGCCGAATGCTCTGAGTCCACAGGAATTATCTCAGCACCCCGCGCTTTCGCGGCTTTCATTACAACGCTGCCTGCGCACACAAGGGTCTCTTTATTCGCAAGCGCTATAGTCCGGCCTTGTTCAATCGCCGCAAGTGTCGGAATAAGCCCCACCGTGCCGACAACCGCCGTAACAACCGTTGACGCCCCCTCAACACACGCAGCCTCGACAAGTCCATCAACACCGGCAACCACCCGCACATCCATGTCTCGCACGCTTGCTTTGAAGTCTTGGGCGGCGGCATCGTCAAAAACAGCAACAACATCCGGCTTGAATTTCCGCGTCTGGTCTTCAAGAAGCTTTATGTTTTTATAAGCACCCAAAGATCGGACGCTTATGCCCAAAAGTTCCGCCGTCTCAAGCGTTTGCCGCCCGATTGACCCGGTTGAGCCGAGCAGTGCAATCGCGTTTGTCATATCTGTCTCCCTTGCTGTTTAGATGATATTCGAGTGTTGCACCAAAAATGAATCATACAATAATCGCCGGCATAACCGACACCATTAAATATATCGCCGGGGAGGCGAAAATCATGCTGTCAAACCTGTCCAGCATGCCGCCATGTCCGGGCAGAAGTTTGCCGTAATCTTTGATGTCATATTCCCGCTTCACAAGCGAAAACGCCAAATCTCCAAGCTCTGTGACAACGCCGCCGACAAGTCCGTATATCAAAAGTGCCCAGAAGTTGATATCGTATGGTGTATTAAAGTGCAGAATAACGCCATAAATCGCCATCGCTGCCATGCTGGCGACGATGCCGCCGACACAGCCTTCAACCGTCTTCTTAGGACTCACCAGTGGAAACGCGCGGCGTTTTCCGAAAAATACGCCGGTGAAATAAGCCCCGCCATCAGTGATAAACGCGATAATAATCGGCAGCAGGACAAAAATACGGCCTTCCGGCAGTATTTTCAGGCTGATCAAGCTCGACAAAAAATACGGTATGATCGCCCCGCCGAACAGCGTTGCCAGAATCTGCGCGAACGAAATCTGCCGCAGTGTCTTAAAAGTGATCACCGCTTCAACAAACACCACACACATCAGCAGCAGAATAGCCGCCCTAAACACGGTCTGTCCTATGTCGAAATACACACCGATTGGTATAATCGCCGCCGAAACGGCAGCGTATATGTCTATCCGCTTGTTTTCTTTCATCCCGATTGCGCTGACAAGTTCATATGCGGCTATCGCGCAAATGACGGCGACCACGCCGGTCAGGACATACGGCGGTGGAAAAAACAGTACAACAAAAAGAATCGGCACAAACACAGCCGCAACTAGAATTCTTTCCTTCACTTGCCAACACCTCCATAACGCCGATCTCTCGCCTGAAATGACATAATCGCGCGGTTGAGCTCTGCTTCATCAAAATCGGGCCATAGCACATCGGTAAAATACAATTCAGAATACGCCGACTGCCAGAGCAGAAAATTTGAAATCCGCATCTCCCCGCTCGGTCTGATGATAAGATCCGGATCCGGCACGTGCGCAGAGTACATGTATTCAGAGAAAACTTCTTCAGTCAGTCGTTTAGGCTTAGGCAATGCGCTGTCTGACAAATCTTTCGTATAGCGTTCAACCGCACGCAAAATTTCATCGCGCCCACCGTAATTGACACAGATATTGACCTGCACCCCTTCGAACTTTTGTGACAGCACTTCTGTTTCTTCAATAAGCTTTCTCAATTTCGGCGACAGGACTGACACGTCTCCGAAAAACTTCATCTTTACTTTGTCTCGCTCCATTTTTTCGATTGCTTCGTGCAGATATTTTTCCAAAAGTGCCATGATCGTCCCAACTTCCTCTGCGGGACGCTTCCAATTCTCGGTAGAAAAGGCATATACTGTGAGGTACTCTATCCCGATGTCCTTGCAATACGTCGCAATACGCCGGAACGTTTCCGCTCCGGCAGCATGACCCGCTTTTCTCGGCAGGGCACGTTGTTTAGCCCATCGTCCGTTTCCGTCCATAATAATCGCAATATGGCGCGGGAGTTTATCGCGCTCCCACGCCTGTTTCTCTGGTCTGCTCTTTCTTAAAAGTCGAAACATTTTACATCTCTTTTAATTCTTTTTCCTTCTTCTCACTGGCCTTGTCTATTTCTTTAATGAAATTATCCGTCAATTTCTGCAGATCTTTCTCAGTATTCGCCAAATCGTCTTCCGTCATGTCGCCGCTTTTCTTTTCAGCTTTGGCTTTTTCGACAGCGTCACGCCGGATGTTCCGTATGGCCACTTTTGAGTCTTCCGCGTATTTGCCGATCTGCTTTATCAGCTCTTTTCTCCGTTCTTCCGTGAGCTGTGGGAACGCAAGGCGTATCACTTTCCCGTCGTTCGCCGGGTTGATTCCCAGATCAGACGACATGATCGCTTTTTCCACCAACTGCAAGCTTGATACGTCCCACGGCTGAATCACAAGTGTCCTGGGATCCGGCGACGACACTGTTGCGATCTGGTTAATTGGTGTTGGTGTCCCGTAATATTCAACCTTGATCTGGTCTAAGACAGCGGCGTTCGCCCTGCCGGCACGAATGGCGGAGAACTGTTCCTGCAGCACCTCTACCGTCTTGCTCATTTTTCTTTCAAATTCATCATACATACTAAAAACCCTCCAAACTATGTCAATCACAACACGATTGCCTAATAATCATTCATTACGACACATTGCATGCGTCCGCTTTACCCTACCCGAGTGCCGATTTTTTCGCCCATCACCGCACGCACTATGTTTTCGGGGTCACTCAGCGCAAACAGGTCAACCGGGATATCATTATCCATAGACAGCGATGTCGCTGTCAGATCCATGACCAGCAGACGCTGGGCAAGCATATCATCGTACGATATAGAGTCTAACTTTTTCGCTTCCGGATCAATTTTCGGATCTGCTGTGTACACGCCATCAATATTTTTGGCAAGCAATATCACCTCTGCGCCGATCTCTGCGGCCCTCAGCACGGCTGCTGTATCTGTCGAAAAATACGGGTTGCCTGTGCCACAGCCGAATATGACTACCCGCCCGGCTTTCAAGTGTCTGTCGGCCTTTAGCCTGATATATGGCTCTGCCACTGCCTTGATCTCAAGTGCTGTCTGCACACGAACCGGTACGTCCATTTGCTCCAGCATGTCTGCAATCGCCAGGCAATTCATCACCGTCGCCATCATGCCCATATGGTCGGCGCGGGTGCGTTCCATCTTGCCGCCGCCGTCTTTCACACCTCTCCAGAAATTGCCGCCGCCGACGACTATTCCCATTTCGACACCAAGTTCAACGCATTTTTTTATGGCCCCGCATACGCTTCTGATCACCTCGAAATCCAGCCCAGTCTTTTTTTCTCCTGCAAGCGCTTCTCCGCTGATTTTAAGTAATACCCGCTTATACTTGGGTTTTATCTCTGGCATTTTCTCCACCCCCGGCATATCAATTTTTAAACCTCGTTCACGCGTCTTTCCAAGGTCCATTTTTCCATCCCGACCAGTATAATACATTTTCATCAAAATTGGAATACTAAAATATGACTAAAACGAATATGCGCAACAAATATGTAACGGCGCACCATGTGCGCCGCATTGTCTTATTTTCGATTACTATCTGGTCGGCAAAAAGTTTTCCGGATTGATCGGTTCTCCGTTTAGCGTCATTTCAAGGTGCAAATGCGCCACTTCTCCGATCTCGCTCAACGCTGTGTCGCCGACCGCACCAATGACAGCACCCATCGTTACATTATCCCCGACAGACACAGCCGGCATCCTAGCCAGATTGGCGTATATGCTTTTTAAATTGCTTCCGTGATCAATCACAACCATGGTGCCCAGCATGTCGTCTTCAAACACATCCACGACCACCCCGTCAGTGGCGGCCAGCACCCTGGTGCCGATGGCGGCAGCAATATCAATGCCAGGGTGCGCCCGCCAGACGCCCAGCGTCCTGTTGAAAACAGGCATGTCGATTGAGAACGGTATTTCAATTCTACCCATCACCGGCCAAATAAACGTCATTTCCTCCACGGTTCGTTCTCTCTGCTCCGGCGGGGGCGGGGGCGGGGCTTCCGGAACTGGCGCGACTGTCGGTATAGCGGGCGGCGGGGGCAGCGTCGGCTCTGTTGGTTCCGGCCGCGGCTCCGGCACTCTCGGCGCGAATACCTCCTCCGAAATTGTCGGGTGCTGTGGCCTTGGCGTCTCGTTTATCAGCGGCGGCTGTGTCGGCTGCGGATTTTCAACCGCCGCTGTCTGAACTGACCCGTTGGTCGCGCCGTTTGTGAATATCAGTATCCATGCGGATACCCCGATAATTGCAATGCAGGCAAAAAGCACCACATAAAAGCCCTTCCCCGCCAGAAAATCGCCTGACTTGCGCGCGCCGCCATTTTCTTTCTTCATTGTCTCAAACCTCCTGCTTCTGCAAAAATAATGTGTACAAGGCAAAGCGTCTTCCGTTATTCTTGACGGCAGGAGGGATGTTTATACCATATTCAGGAAGATTTTATTTTCCCTATTCAGCATGTTTGCTTAAATCTTCCACTATCGCGGCAAATCGTGGATCATTACGCACCAAATCATATTTTGATTCACCTAAATGCTCCAGCATCCTATAGCAAAACGATTCCGGGTAATCCTTGCCGTAATCCGTCCGTTTAAACGGCAACCCGCTTAACAGCGCAGATGTGTGTACTGCCTCCTCCGGCTGATTATCGTACATTATGGAGTACGGCACTGCTTTTTCTAACATATCTAAGGCCATTTCTGTGTCGTCCTGCTCCAAGTATAACTCTGCTAGCCAGCGGCAACGCTCTGCCATATTAACAGCCGCGTGCCAATATTCTCTTCCTTCATAAACAAGCTCAAACAATGCTATACCCTTGTTGTAGATAGCAATTCTTTCCTCTGTTGACAGTGCTTCTTCATGGTCATGCAACCTGCGTATTTGCCAGTCAATAGCAAATGTCAAATGCGCAATATTGTACCGTATTTCTTCCAACCGCTCACCGCCTTCCATGAAGTCGGCACGTATCAACGCACTATCCCATATGTATGGCAGTTGTTTTGCACTTTCTAACGCTCTCTCCCGCTGTCCGGATTCATAATATAGATAACATAGTGCCGACTGCGCCTTGTTACGTATGGCATTGTCCATACAGCGTAATAAAATACGCTCACATATTTCAATTGCCTCTTTTGTATTATGTTCTTTTGCTTCCTCGTCCGCATAACTGAACGTCAGCGCATGCGCAAGCACGCTCCACAGTTCATAACTGCCGGGATAACGCTGTAATGCGCCACGCAGCATGTTAATACGCTCCTCCACTCTACCGTCTGGAAACATGGCATCATTGGCTGCTAATACTTTCTCTATTTCATCTTTGCAATGCATCTTATCCATTCCAAGCAGTGTGTCTACTGTCGTTTCAAAAAAATTCGCCAGCGCGGGCAAAAACGTTATATCCGGATATCCGTCACCACGCTCCCACTTTGATATTGCTTGAAATGACACACCAATGAAGTTTGCAAGCTCCTCCTGCGTCAGGTCGCATTCGCGGCGCATACGGCGCAAATTTTCAGCTATGTGCATATAAAATCCCTCCTACAAAAATTGACCAGCTTGTAAACATTATAAGATCAACTCCCGTTAAATGCACTAACCGCGTGTTTGAGAAAATTTCAACGTTCCATTGAGTCTTGGTCATCACTCTCCAATAGCTATACACCTCAAATATGCATCTATTTCGTCCGTCTCCAGTTCTTTTTCAATCTGCCCTAGTATGGTTTCGCGGCTCTCACGGATATGCGGCAAATTCCGTGTTGTCGCTATTGCTTCATCCTTTTCACCAAGCTTCAGATAAATAAAGCACAAAGCAGCTCTGGCCGTGTGTCGAACCTTCTCTTCCGAATTGCCCGAAAGCACTGTCTCACACAGTGCCGCAGCTTGAGTCAGCCCGGTTTTATCGCCACCTAACGCCAAGGCCATTGCTAAGTCCGACATAATCCCCTCATCATTAGGAAATATCTTCAGCGCATCAGAGTATGCCGCAATGGCAGCATCTGCATTTCCGTTCCGTAAATGATTATGTCCCTCAGCAAATATTTCAGCTCTCGCTTGGACGTCATTGATTTTATCCATTCCGATAAGTTCATCCACACTGATTCTATAGAAATTCGCCAGCGCGGGTAATAGTGTGATATCAGGCAGTGTGTCGCCTCTTTCCCATTTGCTTACACTCTGTGCGGAAACGCCGAGGATTTCCGCTACTTCTTCCTGTGTCAATGCTTTTTCTTTGCGCAGAGCTTTCAGATTCTCAGCAATATACAACATTTTGCGTACCTCCAGAAAATATTAAGCGCGCTTTGCGTTCATTTTAAACGCATTCCTGCTATTTATCAATATCGCGTTAGGTGAGAAAAAATCAACCGCAAGGTGAATTGGTTGTTGTCTGTCAGTGAAAATAATTGGCACAGCCAAACATGCTACACGCTCTAGACAATTCAGCGGGCTTGTGTTATAATCCTTTTGAATTTAAAGCGGTTTATACAAGTTGACACATAACATACTAAGAGGGGGTAAATCGATTTGGAGGATTATACCAAGTTCCGATTAAAAAGCAGAGATGAGATAGTGCCGCTTCTCGCGGGTAAGGACAATCTGTTTGTCGTTGCCTGCAACAAATGCTTTAAGGAATTTGAAAACGTGGAAGAGCCGGAGCGTAGTGAATTGGAAAAAATCGCTGCGGAACAAGGCAAAAAAGTCACAGGCTGCATGAATGTGGATTTCCTGTGCAACAAGACAACGACTCAGAAAAAGCTGGAGCTGCCGGCGGGTACGGAAAACGTGGCCGTCATCTCCTGCGGATTGGGGATTCAGACCATTGCGGACTTGTCCGACCTGCCCGTTTACGCAGCGGCTGATTCAGTGAAATCTTACGATGGCCATCACGGCATGGCGTTGACGAATGTTCATTGTGACGGCTGTGGGCA
>WQVW01000012.1 GCA_009785655.1 Oscillospiraceae bacterium
ACCGTGTTAGACGATGGTTTGCTATACACATCCATCCCTCACGCGGGGAATTGGAGGGCTTTTGTCAATGGCGCGGAAACCGAAATAGTAACCATTGATGGCGCGATGGCCGCAATCAGACTAACACCTGGGGAGCACATTGTAGAATTCAGATATTATAACAGTAGCTTTATGCTTGGAATTGCTGTCAGTTCGGCTTCACTCATAGTGTTTTTAATTCCAGTCGTCGTTGCTTTCCTGAAACGCAAAAAAATCTATTTAAACACTATTTTCTTGCTTGTCAGATAGTTCAGTATAACCACAATGACTGATGTAACCAATTTAGATATAATCGGATCATACGACAGCACATCAACTAAAATTTTCAGCAACACTGTGTCTATGACAAGCGTTGCGAGTCTGCTTGGTAAAAACTTAAAAAATTCTTTCGCAATATTTTTTGCCGAAAAATTTAATGCCCTGAATACCCAAATCTTATTTGTTACAAACGCAAACATAATGGCTAAAAAGTGAGAAAAGATATTCGCTAACGCAACACTGAGGCCAATATGCAAAAACAGCGCATAGGAAGCAAATCCAACGATGGTCGTTCCTATACCGAAAAGAATGTATGATACAAGCTCACGTGTGAGTGGTTTTTTTAATACTTTTTTTGACAAAATATCAAGGAGCTTCAATTTTCATTCTCCTCATTCAATCGCTATTCAGTATCTGTCATATTGTCTTCTTTAACTATATAAACCGGTCTGCCCTTCGTCTCTAAATAAGACTTTGCCACATACTGCCCCAAAATGCCGGCACTGAATAACTGAATACCGCCGACAAACAAAATTATGCACACTGTTGATGCCCACCCCTGCACTGGGTCGCCAAAAATCAACCAGCGCACCACGATAAATATCGCACCGAAGATAGCCAGCAAACAGAACAATATTCCGAAAAATGATGAAATCGCAAGGGGCCTCACGGAAAAGGCCACAATGCCGTCTAACGAATATAAAAATAATTGCCAAAAATTCCACTTCGTATGCCCCGCCACCCGAGGCGCGTTCGGGAACGCTATCCATTTTGTGGAGAATCCCACCCAGCTGAACAGCCCCTTAGAGAATCTATTGTATTCTTTAAGCGTCAGAACGGCATCCACCATCTGTCTGGTCATTAGCCTATAATCGGTCGCTCCGTCAACTATTTGACTTTCTGAAATCTTATTTATCAAGCGATAAAATCTTTTGGAGAAAAATGAGCGTATCGGCGGTTCGCCTTTTCGACTAACCCGTTTGGTTGCCACACAATCGAATCCTTCCTCAACAATTCCCGCATACATCTGCGGCAATAATTCCGGCGGATGCTGCAAATCCGCGTCCATAACCGCCACAAAGTCGCCGGTGGATATTTCAAGTCCGGCCAGTAACGCGGCCTCTTTGCCAAAATTGCGGGAAAAAGAAAGGTATTTAACTCGCGGATTCTCTCTTGCCATCGAACGCAATACTGCTAACGAGTCATCGTTTGAGCCATCGTCAACGAAAATAAGCTCGAAAACAACGGCCGACATATCTGCGGCAACTGCTGTAATCCGGCTTAAAAGCAGCGGAATGCTCTCGGCTTCGTTGTAGCAAGGCACTACAATACTCATTTTTGCATTTTTTGTATCCAATATTCTACACCTCTGCAAAAGGCCATACCGTTGTCCGGCTTGTCTTATACGGAAATCTTTTAAAGTTCAGTCTTCTCATTTTTAGTTTTCGTTAATTTTATAGTTATATCTTCACATGACAGCGTCCCTATTTTTTGCCAATCATACCACCAGTTCAGTGCTATTGCAAGATATTTAATGAAACTATCGTGCTTGACAATATAAGCTTGACAAACTGCTTCTTTACATGCTAATGTTGACGTATTGAAATATCCATATCATTTGTGTGAAATAAGTGCCGATTTATAAAGAAAAGGAGCGAGAATTATGCCTGACTTGAAAGGAACGAAAACTGAAAAAAATCTATCGGAAGCATTTGCCGGCGAATCAATGGCTCGGAATAAGTATACCTATTTTGCAAGCAAAGCAAAAAAAGAAGGTTATGAGCAGATCTCAGCCATTTTTGAAGAAACGGCAAACAATGAAAGAGAACATGCGGAAATTTGGTTCAAACTGCTCAATGGCGGCAGCATAGGTTCAACCGAAGAAAATTTAAAAATCGCCGCTGCCGGGGAGAATGAAGAGTGGACTGAAATGTATAAACGCATGGCACAAGAGGCTATAGAAGAGGGCTTCAATGATATCGCACGCCTGTTTGAAAAGGTTGGCGAGGTTGAGAAGGAACACGAAGAGAGATATCTCAAGCTTCTGGATAACGTCAAAAACAACAAAGTATTTCAAAAGACCGAAAAATCCGTGTGGATTTGCAGAAACTGCGGCCATATTGAAGATTCTGCCACCGCCCCGAATGTATGCCCAGTTTGCGCCCATCCCCAGGCGTACTTTGAATTGCGGTCTGTGAATTATTGATTTTCAAAATCGGACACAAAAACTTTCCATACGCCGATTGCAAATAGCGATTGAACCGTTGTACAATACGACATTATACATGTTGCAATGCAATTTGGTTTAGCAAAAATTGCAGATGTTCTATGTCCACAAAATCAGCCCACGCACGATACTGTATAATGGCGCAATATTACCAGCTTTTACGAATTATAAGAACCTGTATTCAACTATATGTTGAATACAGGTTCTTAGGATAACTAGAGAGCCTTGTCAATAATCATTGGCTCATGAATACACCATTCGATCCTGATCCTAAATATGTTTTACCGCGCTTTGACGGTGTTGGCACAACTATTTTATAAAACGCCGCAAAGCCGGAAAATGTAGATAAAAACCAATAAAGCGCAAGTCAAGAAAGGATGAAACAAAAAAAATGAAAAAGATTCTCTCAGTGTTGTTAGTACTCGTGATGGCATTTGCCCTGTTTGCGTGTGCTGGCAGCGGAAATGACTCCAACGACCGACCCACCCAACCACCAGCAAACGGCGGCGAAGCCACAGGGCCTGCTGATGAGCTGCCTCCGGTTTCAGATCATGTCCCCGACGGCGCAGTCGGCTTTGTTACCGATGACGTTGACCACTGGGCACGTGACTCGTATCACATTGTATACTTCAACTTCAACCCGACAGGTGTTACAGGCCAAATCGCACTGGCATTGGAACAACTCGGCGAAGTGTGGAACTTTACTGTCACACAAATGACAGCGAACAATGACTCAGACGCGTTCATCAACAATCTGCAAACGATCCTGATCGCCGGCGATGTTGACGGATTGATCGTTGATATCACAGACGAACTTGCCACACGCGCCTCCGCTGTACTTAGAGATTTTGATGTCCCGGCTGTTTGCGTCTTCAACGCAGCGGTTGACTTTGACGGCCATATGCTGATCCCCAGCATTATAATGGATCAGTACCTTAACGGCTGGACTCAGGTGAATCATATTAACGATGTCTACCGCGATTTCTGGGGTGAAGTTGACAGAAGCCAAGTTGCGCTGCTTGTTGTAGACCACTCAACAAATATCGCACTTCACCAGCGTTACCTCGGTGCCAGATCTGCGTTTGAAGCACTTTTCCCAGAAAACGCAGGTGTGTTCTATGGTGATACCGGTGCGGATAGCATATCGGCAGAGAATGGTTTCCTCCATGCCAATGCACTGCTCTCAGCCAATCCTGACATTCAGTATTGGTTTGCCGTCGGCACGGTTGAGGATAACGCCCTTGGAATGGCTCGCGCGATTGAAGCATTGAATATGGATGACCGTGTGCTGCTGACATCTTCCGGTGCGGGTATCCTCCCCAGCCAATGGGATGAAGGGTATGTCGGTGCGTGGATAGCAAACTACTCAATTCCGCCGTTCTTGTATTCTGGCGTCGCAGTATTCGGACTCATCGCGATGATGGATGGCAGAGCCACGATGGAAACGCTGTGGCCTGATATGTTCCTCCCTGGCGATCAGGCCGCGCGCTTTGTGCTAGAAGCTGGCATGATGACCCGCGATAACTATGTCGAATACATTGCCAACTTCATGCGTCAATTCGGTGTTGATCCGGCTGCCTAAACTATGCGTTGTTCCGGCATTTTAGCCGTAGCAATATAAAAAATTAGGAAAAGGTGATGCTATATGAAAAAGATCCTGGCGATACTCTTGGTGTTAGCTATGGTTTTCTCTCTGGTTGCCTGTGCTAACAACGGCCCTGCTGATGATGGTTCAACAAACGAACAGCCCACAGCAAATGAGACACAACCTACTGACAACAACGGTCAGGATGAGACAACTCCGCCAGCAACTACACCTGGCGGCGGCACAATCGGCTTTGTGACTGACGATGTCGATCACTGGGCACGTGAAGAGCTACACATTATATACTTCAACTTCAATCCTACAGGCATTACAGGTCAAATAACACTGGCATTAGAGCAATTATCCGAAGTTTACAACTTCAGACTCACTCAGCAAACAGCCAACAACGATTCAGACGCATTCATCAACGGCCTGCAGACTATTCTGATCGCCGGTGACGCTGATGGACTAATCGTTGACATCACCGAAGAACTTGCGACGCGTTCCGCCGATATACTTCGCGAGTTCGGCATCCCCGCCGTTTGCATATTTAACGCAGCAGTTGATTTTGACGGCAACATGGTCATCCCCAGCGTCAATTCAGACCAGTTCGGCAACGGCGTGACCCAGCTGACTTACTTGGCGGATCATTATCGTGACTTCTGGGGCGACATGGACAGCTCCGAAATCGCATTGATTGTGGTTGACCACTCTTTGAACCTCAACTTGCATGAGCGCTATCGCGGTGCCCGCGCAACGTTTGAAGATCGCTTCCCGGGTCAGCCGGTATTCCACGGCGATACGCTGGCAACATCTTCAGAGGACGCTTTTAGCACCGTCACCTCTCTCATCACGGCGAATCCGCAAATTCAGTACTGGTTCATCGTTGCAACGCTTGAGGATCTGGGACTCGGTGCCACCCGCGCTGTGGAAGCACTTGGCATAGAAGACCGTGTACTTATCACCTCTTCCGGCACGTCTATCCTCCCCGTTCAATGGGATGAAGGCTGGGAAGGTCCTTGGATCGCGAACTACGCAGTACCCGCGTTTTTATTCGCCGGAACCGCACTGTTCGGACTCTTTGCCATGATAGACGGCAGAGCCACGATGGAAACACTGTGGCCTGACACTTTCCTCCCCGGCGACAGAGCCGCACGCTTTACACTATCCGCTCACATGATGACCCGCGAGACTTATCAGGATCACATCGCCGGCTTCATGCGCGCCTTCGGCGTTGAGCCGTAAACACAAACACCTGCGACTTTGGTACGCCGGTCAAACCCCTCAGCTTGACCGGCGTACCGTACATTAATTGATTAGGAGTGAAACTCCGTACTATGAATTTTCAACAAAGTTTAAAACGACGTCTTAAATCAAAAGAGTCTCTCCTCTTTTTGATAACGCTGCTTATCGCGCTGGCGTTTTTCATCAATAATAGGAATTTCCTTAGAATAGACAGTTTGCAGGGCATTATGCAGACGATGAGCATTACCGGAATTATGGCTGTCGGTATGTCTTATTTGTTTATCGGCGGCGGTATAGACCTTTCAATGACTTTTGTGAGTCTATTCAGCGGCGTTATATGCGCCATGATGATCCGTTCCGGTATACCGTGGGGAATCGCTGTCGTGCTGACCCTGCTGATTGGTGCGGGTATCGGCGCGATAAACGCATTTTTTGTTACAAAAATCAAAATAATGGCCTTTATCTCAACCATAGCCATGTCCATGGTACTTCAGGGCGTCAACCTGATTTTGACCAACGCGCAGGATATCGCAGTCGCGGTCGCGGATGGACATACTTTTGCATGGGGCAGCAGAACAATCTGGGTTTTCCCCGTTCCATTTGTAATTATGACCCTGCTGATCGTTATCTACGGGGTGATATTAACTAAGACGCAATTCGGACGAAATGTGTATCTGGTCGGCGGCAACGAATACGCGGCGCGCCTGGCAGGTGTTAACCCATTGAAAGTCCGCGCAATACTGTATATCAATGCCGCATTTTTGTCCGCAATGGCCGGCATTGTTTTTACATCCAGGATGCGTTCAGCCGCGCCGTCTACGGCAGCGGACTGGCAAATGAACGCCATTACCGCATCCATCCTCGGCGGCGTTGCGTTCGGCGGCGGCTCCGGCAGTATGCTGGGGTGCTTTATCGGCATCGCCATGCTCAATATCTTTAACGCGGGTTTGAGCTCTATCGCACTCGCAGCGCATTGGACCACGATGGCTCAAGGTGCGCTGCTTCTGATCGCACTGGCTGCAGACTTTGTGAATGAGCGGTCAAGACAGAAAGCACTGAGAGTAAAAGCTGAGGTACCAAGTAAAGTCACTGCAAAGGAAGGAGCGTGAGTCCATTGAGCGATATTTTACAATTCACCGGCATCAGCAAAAGCTATCCCGGCGTCAAAGCGTTGCAGGATATTTCGTTCTCCGCCAAAGCTGGGCGCGTTCTCGCGCTTCTGGGTGAAAACGGCGCCGGCAAGAGCACGCTATTGAAAATCTTGAGCGGCGACGTGCGCGCCGATACCGGAGACATCACCATCGATGGCGAAAAGCAAACATATTCCTCACCGTATGATGCGATACAAGCCGGCATCAGCGTCATTTATCAGGAGAGGCAGCTTGTCCCATCTCTTTCCGTGATGGAGAATGTTTTCCCTGGGGCTTTGCCGAAAACCAAACTGGGAACCATTGACAGGCGCACCCTTCGCCGTGAAACAAAAGCGGTGATAGAAAAATTCGGCTTGCCAATAGACCCCGACGAGCCTGTCGGAAGACTGTCGGTCGCTTACCAGCAGATGGTTGAAATCATGAAAGCATATCGCCGCGACGCGCGCATTATCGCTTTTGATGAACCGACCGCACCACTGGCCGAAGCGGAGATTGCCATACTTTTCAAGCTGATTCAACAGTTGAAAGAAGAAGGCAGAATCATCATCTACGTTTCTCACCGCATGGCAGAAATTTTTCAGGTGACCGATGATATCGTTGTGCTTAAAGACGGTAAGCTTGTAAAAACACTCACGACATGTGAAACGAACGAGCATGAGCTTATTCAAGCCATGATTGGCCGTGACTTGGGCGACACATATGCAAACCTGAAGCGTAACGACAAGCTCGGCGATGTTGTGCTGGAAGTAAAAGATCTATGCACCGATATGCTGCATGACATAAACTTCACACTGCGGGCAGGCGAAGTGCTTGGATTTGCCGGACTCATCGGTGCCGGCAGAACCGAAGTGGCTAGGGCGATATTCGGCGCAGACCCGATTACATCCGGGGAGATTATTTTTGAGGGTAAAACCGTAAAATTCAAAGAACCGAAGGATGCGATCAAAGCAGGCATGGCACTCTGTCCGGAAGATCGTAAAGATCAAGGGCTTCTGTTACAGCGCACGATTCGGGAGAATACGACGATGCCTATTCTCAAAAAGATCAGACGCGGGCCGTTTCTTGACCACCATCTTGAAAATACATTGACGCATGAGTCTGTCAAGAAGTATACTATCCGCACACCAAGTATTAATAAAATTACACGTGAACTATCCGGCGGCAACCAGCAAAAAGTTATTCTTGGCAGATGGACGAACGCAAAAAACTCAACCAAGCTTTTGATTCTTGACGAACCAACAAAAGGCATTGACGTTGGAACCAAAGCGGAGATTTATCAAATGGTTTGCGACCTTGCGAAAACAGGCCTTGCCATCATATTTATCTCTTCTGAGCTTACAGAAGTGTTGAACGTCTCAGACAGAATCATCGTTATGCGGAGCGGCCATATTACGTGGGATATCCCTCGTGAAGAAGCGACTGAGGAAAATGTCCTCGAACATGCCATGTTGGTGTAAGGAGGCTATATAGATATGTCAGATCAATCACAAGGCTCGCCGGGAACCCTGCAGCCGGAGGCCAAACAACGGCAATCATTTCTTGTACTGCTTATCCGTAAGCGTACACTGATGATGTTGTTTCTGTTTGTTATAATCATTGCCGTATTCGCAATACGCACAGACGGTCGCATGATTGACATGCGAAACATCATGCAAATATTGAACATGATGGCCGTCAGTACATTTTTGACACAAGGGGTCGCGTTGCTGATGATTTCCGGCAAGCTTGACCTCTCAACCGGTGCGAACGGCACACTTTGCGGCATGTTCCTTGCCTATGTCCTGCGCGCAGGGGTGCCCCTCATTCCCGCTATTCTGATGGCACTTGCGGTGGGTGCGCTTGTGGGTGTCGTCAATGCGGCACTTGTTAACGAGTTGAATATGGCACCATTTATCGCGACACTTGCCACAAGCTTGATCGCCACCGGTTTCGTTATCTTGATTGCGCAAAACCGGATCATCCCTATTCGTCACCCGGTGCTGATAGACTATGGAAGCTATATGCTGTTCAGATTTAATGTCGGCGAATTCAGCTTCCCCGGGGTACCTGTCTCCGCCTTCCTTGCGTTTTGTTTTATGGCCATCATCGGTGTTTTGTTGCATAAAACAAAGTTCGGCAGACAAACGTACCTTGTCGGTGGGAATCCGCAAGCGGCGATGCTCAGCGGTATCAACCCCAAGAAAATGTCGTACATACTGTTCATCATCTGCGGACTGTTTTCATCGATTGCCGGTATCACACTGGTTTCGCGTCTGCAGTCAGCGAATATGCAGGGCTTGGTTGCACAGCGTTTCCAGGGGATAACGGCTGCTGTGCTTGGTGGCATCTCGCTCGGCGGCGGAACCGGCGGCATGGCCGGCGCATTTGTCGGACTGCTGGTGCTTAATACATTCTCTAACGGCATGACCGTGCAGGGCACGGGTCCCGGCTGGCAGCATATCGCATCCGGCGGACTGCTTATATTCGCGCTGACACTTGAATACTTCCAAAGAAGGCAGAATGAGAAGATTGTCGCATAATTTATCGCAATACATGTAGTAAACAAATACGGACGACCATAGGTCGCCTCTACAGAGAGAAGACCACCGGTGTAAAACCGGTGGTCTTCTTTTTTATAGTTTCTCTTCAGTAAACACAGGCCCGCTGCTGAGTCCTGTTTTCTTATACCTCTCGCCCCACTTCCCGGCAGGGCAATATGTCTGACATCTGCCACAATGCCATGAGCTGATGTGCATCAGCCCCATCGCCTCTATCGGCATACGACTCTCCCCTGCTGCCAGGTCTTCCATCGTCGGCTCTTTCTCCGGCAGATAATCCTCTTTGCCGCCAAGTGCCTTTGTCATTGCTTGCAGCGACTTGCGGCATTTGGCGAAATAAACTTTCGTATAATCGTACTCTTTACCGCCCATCTCCACATGTTCCAGCGTGTGCGTCCCCGGCTCTCTGATCGCCCCCGTCGGACAGACTTTTGCGCATATGCCGCATTTCTCCCCTCCGCAGAGCGCGGGACCGTTATACATTGGATCCGGCTCGAGTGCCAATGTCGTCAATATCACGCCAAAGCGTTGACGCGGGCCGTATTCCGGCGTCAACACTATACTTAAATACCCAAATTCGCCAAGCCCGGCCGCCACCGCAGAATGCCGTATGCTGATCTGTATCCCATTGGTCATCGGCCCTGTGGAGCATGGCGTGGCGATCTCACGGGTGTGCGTCTCTATGTATTGCGCCATGGCATAGCAGACATATGTGAGCTCAAAATTCGGCAGCATCGTGTATCCATAGGTACCGAATATGCCTTTTAAGTGATTTTTCCCCTCTTCAAACGCACGGAAATTCGCTTGCAGAACGCCGTCTATCAGTCGCGCACCGACCACAATCACTGATTTACAGCCCGGAAGCACATCACATGGATGCCAACCTTCCGGGGAGGTTTCAAATCTGTCGATACTCGCTATGCCGCACAGCGCCATCCCCAGTGAAGATGCATATTCTTTTACCTGTTCTTTTGTGATCCCCATATTTTGCCTCCAATTCAAATGATAATACTTGTTGTTGCAGTCATTATATCATGGCGCGGGCTATGCGTCACAATAAGCACAGACTTGGTGCGCCGAAATGATATATGCATTTAAATCCTATATGATGATTGCGTAGCAATTATTATATCATTGTTACTGAATAAACACAAGTCACAAAAAGTGGGTCACCGATACGGTGACCCATGTACATAATTGGCAATGTTTTGAATCTTACGGCCTCAGGTCTTCCCATATTTTCAATGACTCTCTCATATACCGTGCCACGTCTATATCGTATACTTGTTTTAACAGCGTGTCACTAACCACCGCGCTCACCTTGCCGTGAACTTGGATCTCGCCATCCTTCATCACAAGTATGTTATCACTGAGTTTCATCGCGAGATTGATGTCATGCAACACACCAATCACTGTGCGATTGCCATGCTGCGCCCATTGCTTCAAAAACTCAATCAACTCGATTTGATACTTCAAGTCCAGGTGATTGGTGGGTTCGTCCAGTAGAATAATCTCCGGCTCCTGCACAAGCGTCCGCGCCAGGAACACTCTTTGCAGCTGCCCGCCGGAGAGCGTGGTGATTGATCTGTCTTTTTCTTTGGAGAGATCCATCGCCTCCAGGGTTTTCAGCACAATAGCTCTGTCTTCTTCAGATGGCAGCCCCAAAAATTTGTCCTTTATATGCAGATATCTGCCCATCATCACCGTGTCGAACACAGAGTAAGAAAAATATATGCCGGACAGTTGGCTTAAAAGTGCAATTTTTAGCGTGACTTCCCGATGGCTCATCTTATGCACCGGCTTGCCGCTTACTTCTATTTCACCTTTAAAAGGCATCAGGTTCGCCACCGCTTTTAACAGCGTGGTCTTACCACAGCCATTCGGCCCGATGATCGACAGATTTTCGTTCCGCGCCACGCTAAATGTAACGTTCTTGACAACATCCTCGCCCGTGTATCCAACTGATACGTTCTTTAAAGTCAACATGCCAATCACCTCGCTTGCGCTTTTTTCGCACGTTTGGAGAAGTAGATGTACGCGAAAAACGGCGCACCCAGAAGTGCGGTCACTGCACCAACCGGCAGATCTCTTGGCGCAATAATTGTTCTCGCGACGAGATCACAAATCACCATAAACGTGCCGCCGAACAACGCTGACAGCGGAATCACATATCTGTGCGAAGACCCGAAAATCCGGCGGACAATATGCGGCGCAAATAAATCTATAAAGCCTATCACGCCGACAAAAGCAATTGCGCTGCCGGTGAGCGCGGCGGACGATACAAGCAGTATCCATTTCACTCTTTTTAAGTTCACGCCCATCGATTTCGCCTGCTGTTCACCAAAGGTCATCATATCCAGTTCGCGATTGAAATGCGTGATGAAGATCACCCCCGCCACCGCAACGGGTGCCAGGATGTATATCGCCTCCCATCCGCGCATGGAAAAGCTGCCCATCTGCCATAATACAAGCTGCTGAATATGCTGTCTGGCCAACGCCGACATCAGCGTTGTGATCGCGTTAACAAAAAGTGAAAATATCATACCCGTGAGTATAATCGTGTTGTTATCCATCTGACTATCAACCCTGGAGGCAAATGCGACCACTAGAAATATTGTCCCAATCCCAAACGCAAATCCAAGCAACGGGAGCGTAAACAATGCCGCCACCGGGAGTGTGACGCCCAGCAGAATGACAATCCCCGCACCAAGGGACGCCCCGGAGGACACCCCAAGCGTAAACGAAGATGCCAGCGGATTGCGCAATACCGACTGCATCACAGCACCGCTGACCGATAACGCACTCCCCGCGATAAATGCCAGCAACGCACGCGGCAGCCGTATATTCCATACAATTGCGGTGGAATTGTTTATAGATTCAGCAAACTCCACCCCTGTCAGCCGATAGCGTATGATAGCCAAAATCTCTCCGGGCGGTATATTTACACTGCCCAACGCAATCCCAATTATCAGCACCACCAGGCTTGCGCATATCGCGATTATTATTTTTACTTTCATTAGTTTACGATCCCTCAAAATATGATATTACCGGTCTTTGAACGTCGTTATTGTCTATCACCAGCTGACTGCAACCCTTCGGGTCATATCTGTCTATGTATAATTTTTGCGCGGGAATGTACCGTTGTTTATATCGCAGTAGATAATCTTCGCCATATCTCGGCACGTCCCGCGCCATTGCCCTGACGAGTACTTCTTCAAATGTGATGTCGATAAAAATCCTGTAATCAAAAAGTGCTTTCAGCGGCTCACGATACAACAGCACTTTCTCAACTATGATCACATCCGTTGGCTCGAATACTTTTTCACTGTATGTGTCGGAATCTAAATCCAGCAGATCAACAGTCGTTTGCTCCCCTGCTTTAAGCTTCCGTATCACTCCCTCCAGCCTTGGGATGTCAAATGCATGTTTTAAGTACCCTTCCGGCGAGTCGTCCGTACGTCGCACCGCCAGTGAGTTGTGAAAATCGTCGCCGTGTAGAACCTGAGCGGTAATTCCTCTGCGTTGAAGATATTTGCATAGGTTGTCCGAAAACATGGTCTTACCTGATGTGTCAATTCCATTTATCCCGATTACGCATGGTTTCGGCAGTGCGAAAATCTCCCGTTCGATTCTCGAATAGATCAAAAACCTGTATATCTCTGCCTGAAGGTTTTTCACGTCATGGACAAGAGCGTCAGAATCTTGAATATCCTCCGCGCCGTATCCATAAGTGACGCCGATAAACGGCACGCCATTCTCCCTCGCGGCAGTTATGTCGGTGATACTGTCCCCGGCCATTATGATTTGATCCGGCTTCATCTCAACAAGCAGTGTTTTCATCACTTGAGACTTTGTTAACCCTTCAACGCGGTGATACACCTTCCTAAAATGCCTAGCAATTCCGCAACGGTCAAGCACCGTTTCTATATAATCTTTGGTACCCATGCTGCAGATCACCATCTCCACACCGTCGTTCCGCAGTGAATCCAACATCTCGCGGACACCGTCGAACAATCTCCCGCGCTCTTTAACAGCAGCGACCTCTCGCCGTTTGATTTCTTTACCGAATTCCGCGCGCTGCTCCGCCGTCATATCCGGGGCATTTTTCTGCAGGAACGACTGCGTCGTTGTATACATCAGGAAATTTTCGCTCTCACCCGTCAACGGTATGCCGTATCTTTCACACATTTCGCGGAACGCCGGCATAAGCGTTTCATGCGTACGATACAAGGTGCCGTCTAAATCGAAGATAACTAGTTGCATATTACTTCCTCACCCGCACAAAAAATCCCAGCTCGTCGGAGCTGGGACACGTATTTTTCACCGCAAGATTAATAAGGCGCAAAATCCCGCGACAAACCATATTGCCTCCATACTCTGTGGAATCACTACGTAAACGACCAGGCCGTTTGAATGAGGCAGGTTTTCCGGCTATGACTTCAAACGCTGAATTCCGCCTTCTCAAACTCAAATGAGCTCAATGGCACTTGGATTCAGCTCAGTCAATACGGCAGCAGGACTGCTCAGGCTTCGCACCTGATTCCCTTTTATCGCATATCGCGCACCTTCATCTTTTGCTTATTGAATTGTGTCCAGATTATACACGAGCACTGCCAGCTTGTCAAGTCCGGGTCAATTGAGCTTATCAGCGTTTATCTCAAACAATCGCGCAATCTGTTCCGCGAGCTTTCTGTTTTCCGGCGAGTTCAGTTGCGGGTCTGCGTTCAACAGTGTTTCGGCGGCGCGTTGGGCACTTTTTAGGATTTCCATATCAGCCGCGAAGTTTGCAATCCGCATTTCCGGCAGGCCATGCTGACGGGAACCGAAGAAGTCACCCGGCCCACGGAGCTTTAAATCCTCTTCGGCGATTTTGAATCCATCGTTCGTTTCGCGCATGATTTCCAGCCGCTCACGCGATGTGTCGCCAAACAGAATGCAGTACGACTTATGCGCCCCCCTGCCGACTCTTCCGCGGAGTTGATGCAACGTCGCCAAGCCAAATCGGTCGGCGTTCTCAACGATAATCAACGCGGCATTCGGCACGTCAACGCCGACTTCGACCACCGTCGTCGCAACCAGAATATCGGCCTCGCCTTCTGTGAATGCAGACATGGCCGCGTCTTTCGTGCGAGACGCCATTTTGCCGTGAACAAGCTCCACGCGAAGCTCCGGAAATATCTGCGTTCGCAGCATGTCGTAATGCTCTTTCGCAGATTTTAGTGTGTCTTCCTCGCCTTCTTCAACCATTGGGCATAT
>WQVW01000013.1 GCA_009785655.1 Oscillospiraceae bacterium
ATCAAAAACGCGTAAAACCCAACACCGCTCAATAAATCGCGGATACGCGCCGCACGCTGCTGCTTCATCCGCCTATTTTGTATCCGCAGAAACGGTTTGCTCCAGTGGGCTACGACTTCATCTGTGTTTTCATAAATGCGCGTTTCTTTCGCCATGCCGAAGTTTTCGGTAAGTTTTTCGTAGTATTCGACAAGACGCTCATCTTGAAAATTCTCTGTAATCTGCCGCCGTGTTTTCCCCTCAAACGCAAATCCGATGACAAATATGATGACGACATACGCCGCAGAAAACGCGAACACAAGCCGGGACATTGTAAACGCAATCACCATCAGTGCTATGATTCCAACGAGTTTTGATACGATGCCGCAAGCACCGACGACGAATTCTCTCAGCGAATGCCCTTGCAGATAGACGCCCGTCCATAAATCGTTTACTTCTTTTTTCAGTAAATCAGTCATCTCTATATTTTGTATGTTAGCGGCGATATATCTGCCCATTCCGGCGAAGAATGAGTCGTACATCATCATATTTAGTAGCTGTGTGTTGATGCGCGCCGAGAGCCCGATTGTAATCATCAGTACGCCGAGCGAAACAATCGGCCGAATTGCGTCCTGATACGTGTACGCCCCACCGGATAGAAACCCGCTGATTACCGACAGCGACTGCTGATTGAAATGCAACGCGATTGCCGGTAATACTGCAATCGCCGCGCTGAGTATGTACCACAATAGCATTGTGCGCTTGTCCATACTCCATGCGAGCTTAAATCCCCATGCAATGATGCGGAATTTATTCGTTTTTTCTTTAGCGTGCATATCTGACTTCCTTTCTGCATCAAGTGAAATATAGCGACCCAATTTAGGGATTATTATACCATGCACGCAGTTGTTTGAATAGTAATTTGTTGAAAATAACTACAATTTATCAAATTTTGATGAAACTTTTTCCACACGTTACTTGTTCGATTCCCGCCGTGCCGCTATTTGTTGATGCAACCAGGCTAAAGCGTCAGCCAGGCCGCCAGTTTGATCTATCAGGCCGCTGGATACAGCTTCTTCACCGCTTATGACAGTACCCACATCGGCGGCGAGTTCGCCTGTTTTCAGCATCAGATCCAGGAATGTCTCCCGGGTTATGTTTGAATTCTTTGTGACGAAACGCACGATCCGCTCTTGTATTTTGCTAAAGTAGTTGTATGTTTGCGGGACGCCGATGACAACGCCGGAGAGTCTGACCGGGTGAATCGTCATTGCGGCTGACGGGGCGATGATAGACCGCTTCGCCGCCACGGCCAGCGGCACGCCGATTGAATGCCCGCCGCCTAAGACAAGAGAGGCGGTGGGTTTTTTCATGCTTGAAATAAGCTCCGCAATGCCGAGACCAGCTTCAATATCGCCGCCGACGGTGTTCAGCAGCACCAACAGACCTTCAAATTCGTCAGATTCCTCAATGGCTGCAAGCTGCGGCATGACATGTTCATACTTCGTTGTCTTCGTTTCAGGCGACAGAACTTGATGCCCCTCAATTTGACCGACAATCGTCAAACAATGAATAATACCGCCTGTAGATTTCGTTGTCACAGACCCCATGTCGGTGATTTGATCCTTTTGATAAGCACCGATATCTTCCGATTCATGCGCGTCAACGCTGTTTGTTTTCTTAAAGCTCATAATAAAACACCCTCCTGACTACTATCATTGTTCGCAGGCAGGAGGGTGTTCATTCATGTTCTTGTAAATATCATATTTTATTATGCGAGTCGGCGAGAGAAACCGACAATTTATGCGCAACTCATTCGGAAGCAAGTGCGTCCAGCTCTGCAGTCGTCTGTGGACCCACGCCTTCCCAATCGACGAGATCGACGTGCCAGTCGTGGAACGCATAAATGTATTTAATCAGCCCACTTTCGATTTTGAAAATATCAGTGACGTAGCCGGTGGGGTCGCCCATCATATGCACCATGGATATGACAATGCCCGTGTTCACGTCGACAACAGGGTACCGGCGCTTGATGACGTCCCATTGAAGCTCCGGAATATCATTCTGTGTCCGCACGCTATACGGCATGTCATAACTGTCAGAGAATCGGACGCCGATCTCCACCCGGAATGCGTCAGGATGGAACGGCACAAGAGTCGGATCCACCAGCTTTTGCGCCCCGTCCCAGTAAAGGGATGCGATCCGGATCATCTCCTCACGGGTGCTTTTATCTTCCTCCGCGATAGGGCATTCCAGTATTCTGGGCGGTTCCATCTGTGCCGGCGTCACGGTCATGGCGGCGGCTGTTTCGGGTCGCGCGATCTCCTCAATCTCACAAATCTTGCCGGTGTCGTCAGCCTTCAGGCGGACAAAATACATCCACCACTTTTGCGGCGAGAATACCAGCGGCCTGATCTCAGCAGGAACAGCGCGTGAACTGATATTATTTGTCACAACGCCGCTGAAACAGGCGGTTTTTGTCACAGGATCCACAAAAGTCTGGCGGTATGGAATCCGGCGCGGTACGCCCCATATCTCGCCGGAACCGAGCGGAGCCAGAATGCCCTCGTATGTCGTTCTGCAATTCGCGCTCACCGGAACATCTTCCGGCTTGTTGTGTGCCAGTGCTTCTGTGTACTGGATGACAAGGTTCAGTAAATCTTTCTTGGTCATAATAACCATCCTTTCGTTAAGACTTTAATTGTTGCGCAAAACTATATCACAGCTTTTCGGACAAATCAATCTCGGCGCACAAGACGATCGGGAACGAAAACGGCGAAATTTTTTATTGATTTTGCTTAGGATAAAGAGTATAATGGATACTGTTGTGCAAAAATGTACACTGAGGCAATAAAAGCGAAAAGGAGAAATAGGTATGAAAAAAATTGCAATTATTTGTTTGTTTGTTTTGCTGTTCGCCGCGTTGATTGCATGTGGGGGCAGTGGTGATATAGACGAAGCCTTGGTTGGAGAATGGCTCTTTGAAGGCACAGCCGATTGGACTTACATATTTAACGCAGACGGTTCTGGCGAAAGAGGTGCTGTAGAAATCCAGACATTTACATGGTCTGTCAGAAACAATGATCGTATTGAGTTCAACTTCGGTGCGGGCTTTCAAAACCAGACTTGGGATTACACCATCACAGGCGACACATTGCATATGGCGAACAGAGGCGGGGAACGCGAAAGTTTCAATTATTTCCGCATTGGCAACAGTACCGACCTGCCGGGCACATGGGCATGGACAGATAGTGAGGAACTTCAGTTCATATTTAACGCAGACGGCACAGGAAGTCATAACTTTTTGGGGTTTGATTCTGCCTTCGAGTGGTTTACAGCGCGGGAGAATCTGATTATCGACAACGGCCCGCATGAGCCGAATGAGCATTGGCATTTTGACATTTTGGTTAACACCCTGACCATAGAAAGCAGACAAGTTGCCGGCCTGACCTTGAGCTATATGCGTGTAAATTAGGGGAAACAGGGAATCACCCATATACGGTTATTAAAATACAAAAAGAAATAAGCCGGGACACGGAATTTGTCCCGGCTTATTTCTTTTATATTCATACATTGCCGGTGTTACATCCATCGGCTTAACGTCATATTGACACGTCCATCCGGCAAGAACGCAACGCCTTCGGATTGCAGCTTTTCACGGCGGGCATCGGCAAAATCCCCGCCGGTGATGGCACCGTCCGCCATGACGACGCGCTGCCACGGCAAAGCTTCCGGGCAATTCCGCATGGCCCACCCGACCATGCGCGCACCGCGCGGATTGCCCAAAAGCTTCGCAATTTGTCCATAGGAGATCACTTTTCCGCAAGGTATTTGCGCGACGATGCCGTATACCTGTTCAAAGAACGGATTCATTTACGGTTATCCAGCCATTTTGCGGCGGCATCAGCGGTTTCGCGCAACGCCTCTGGATCAAAGGGGTCGGGAAGGTCGCACGCTGCGATGGCGCTTGTGAACGTCTCTGTTCCGGTGAGGTTCATGAATTTCAAATACTTCTCCCACGCAGAGGTGCTGTCCGCTTGTGTCTGCGCCCAGAATGACAGCGCGATTGCCTGTGCTAAGCAATAGTCAATATAGTAAAATGGCCGCTCATATATATGCGCTTGGGACTGCCATCTGCGGCCTTCATCAAAGAACGGGGTATCGCTTAAATCCAGCCATGGGCGGTATATGCTCTCCAGCGTTTTCCAAATTTCGTTGCGTTCTTTTGGAGAGAGTTCCGGATTTTCATAAACTTTGTGCTGAAACTCGTCAACCATCACGCCGTATGGGATAAACGTCAGTGCGCCGGTCAGATGGACGTAACGGTATTTATCGGCGTTTTTAAAAAATCTATCCATCCACGGCCAGGTGAAGAACTCCATGCTCATAGAATGGACTTCCGCTGTTTCGTATGTGCATTCGCGCAGTGCGGATGGTTCTGTGTCGCGGCACAGATAAGCGTTCAAAGCATGTCCGGCCTCGTGCGTCAGGACGTCAATGTCCCCCGATGTGCCGTTAAAATTGGCGAAAATGAACGGGGACTTGAAACCTGAGAGATACGCACAATATCCGCCGCCGGCTTTGCCCGTGCGGCTGAGCACGTCAAAAAGTTCGTTCTCCAGCATGAAGTCGATGAACTCGCCGGTTTCGGGTGAAAGTTCGTGATACATGCGGCGGCCTTGTTCCATGATTTCTTCCGGCGTGCCGAATGGATTTTCATTACCGTCGGGAAACAGCAGGGCGTCATCATACATTTTCAATCCGGATAACCCAAGTCTGGCGGCTTGCTCTTTTTTCAGCCGCGCTGCGATTGGCACAATATATTTGCGCACACCTTCCCGGAATTTGGCGACCATGTCTTTGTCATAGCAGTTGCGCGTCATGCGATAATACCCAAGCTCGGTAAAACTGCTGTAGCCTAGCTTTTTCGCGATCTCGGTACGCAGTTTCACCAGCTCGTCAAACAACGCGTCCAGCTTGTCTGTGTATGTTAAGAACCACGCGCTTCTGGCATTTAAGGCGGCGATCCGCACGTTTCTGTCTTTGCTTTCCAAGTACGGCGTCATCTGCGACAGCGTCAGTGTCTTTCCGTCGAACGCAATCTGCGCAGAGGCCAGCAACTTTTCATATTCGGTGCATAGCTTATTTTCCTGCTGCAGATCCGCGACAATGTCCGGGGAGAATGTTTTTAGGCTGATTTCAATGTTTCGGAACATCACGTCGCCGAACTTCCGCTCTAGCTCCGCACGGTGCGGAGACTCGACGAGTGCGAGTTCAAGGCGTTTCACGGTTTCTTGCAGCAATGGTTCAACCTCGTCAAAATATGCTTGTTCAGCTTCGTAGAGCGCATCTTTTGTATCAATAGAGTGGCGGATATAAGCCAAAGCACCCATAGTACCGACCTGACAAAGGAATTGATCGGCGGCTAAATATGCCTCGGCAGCTATATCAGCGGAATTAGCTTGTTCAAAAGTCTCAGTCAGCTTTATCAACGCAGCTTTTGTCGCCTCAAGTTCCGGGCGTGTGTATGGCATTTGTGAAAATTTCATTATTTGCAAAACCCTCCTGTAAACGGTGACTTATTTGGCAGAATTATACACCGTCACTGCCGGCAAGTCAATTTTTTGCATTGCGCCTTACGGTTTTTAATGGTAAAATTGTGGAAAATGAAAATCGGAGGTTGATGTATTGGAAAAAGAAACGATATGGAATAAAGATTTCATATGCGTTATGCTGGCGAACTTCATGCTGTGCCTGGCGCATTTCTCTATCAACCCGCTTGTGGCGACGTATACTACAGGGTATTTAGGCGCAAGCCAGCAGCTTGCAGGGCTGTTGGCAGGCATGTTTTTTGGCGTAGCGTTGTTGATGCGCCCGTTTGCGGGGCCTGTTACGACGAAGATTGATAAGCGGAAACTGTTGATTTTTGTTTTCATCCTGGGTGCGGTGGCGAATGTTGGATACGCGCTGTTTCGCAATATTCCGGCATTTGTTGTATTCAGGGTGATCAACGGCATTCAATTCAGCCTTGTGGGACTTGTGCTTATGACATTGGCAGGGGATCATTTGCCGCAATCTAGGTTGGCGTCCGGATTGGGGATATACGGTATTGGCGGTGCTGTAGCGAGTGCCGTCGCGCCGTCAATCGGAGACGCGATGACCCGTCTCGGCACAAACATGCGCGGAGAGGGGTTCGGGTTTACGCTGATGTTTCTTTTTGCGGCTGTGATTTTTGTAGTCGCACTGGTACCGGCAATAATTTTGAGTCCGGACAAAAAGACAAAAGAGGACATTTTAAACACTGGGGCATGGTATAAAAATATATTCACAATCTACGCATTGCCGCCGACAATCGTTATGTTTTTAATCATGATCTCCCATGCAATGATCCACACCTATATGTTCGATTTTGGCAGAGAGCTGGGCATTGCCGGCATCAGCGTGTTTTATCTTGTGCTTGCAATAACGCTTGCGGTCTCACGGCCTATGTGCGGTGTTCTGACTGACAAATTCGGGATTTCGCGGATCATGTTCCCCGGACTTGCGTTATTCGCCGTCGCGCTTTTTATTATCGGCAGCAGCACCGCTTTATGGATGGCATTGATCGGTGCGGTGATAGCGGCCATCGGGTTCGGCGGGTCACAGCCTTCGCTTCAGGCGATGTGTATGCAGACTGAAACGCCGCTGCGCCGTGGGGTCGCGGGTAACACGATATACATAGGCCTGGATCTGGGATTGTTCTTGGGACCCGTGCTTGGGGGCGTTGTGCGAACCCAGACGAGTTTTTCATTTATGTTCAGAAGTGCCGCCATTCCGGTTGTTCTCGCCATCATCGCATTTGCAATCATTTTGCCGATCCACAATCGAAGGCTGGCATTCCTGGCGGCGCAGAGATAATAGAAGGGGTGCAGAGTCATGCAGGAGTATTCCATACCCCGTCAAATTTGGAGAGCAATTTACCCGCTGTTGATTTTCTTCGGAGTGTCTCTAATTGTTGATTTGGGCTATGCGATAATGATGTTTGAGTCCGTTCCTGTCTTTTCGCTGCGGAATTTGTTTGCCATAAGTGCGATTTGCACATTGATCTTTGGCCTTATGTGGCGCAGTGCGAGGACACGGCTTCCTATATACAGCGGCACGAAGTTGAAAATCATGCCTGCTATTTTGACAGTACTATTGTTTGTTGGACTGAACTTTATTTTCGTGGCTATTATCGGTATTACAGACCTTATGCGGCATTTTCCGCCTCACAATCTGGTGAAGCAATTCATTACCAGCGGCAGCCTTACGATGCGAATTTTGGCGGTAGGATTGTTCGCGCCTGTGGTGGAAGAGTTGATGTGCAGGGGTATTTTACTGACGCGGCTTAGTACATGGATGCCGACATGGGCAGCTGTGTTGGTGAGCAGCGCGCTATTTGGTTTTATCCACCTTAATTTATTACAGGGAATGTACGCTTTTGTTGCCGGTATTTTCTTTGCCTTGTTATATATCCGCTATCGCAATCTGTGGCTGCCGATAATCGCACATGTTGCGTTTAACCTTGCCAGCATCATTTTGCATGAGCGCCTTGAAGCGATGGGTGCGGAAGCATTTAGTCTGCTGCTTCTGCTTATCTCAAGTTTATTGGTTGCGGTTGTGTGTGCGCTGCTGCTAAAAAAATGCACAAAAGCCGCTGTTTTGATTCAAGAACCCGGGGATGGGGCGGAAGCGTCTTCGGTTATTTATCCGTAGCGAGAGTTCCTCTGCGTTTAAAATTGCAATGCCCGGCGGGGGTTTTTCCGTCGGGCATTGCGGTTAGGCATGTTATGCCTTTTCGACGACGTTTTCGTCGCGTTCCCTGAAGAGAAGGGAAATACACCAGATTGCGCTGAGGCCGATAAGCGTGTATATTACCCTGCTTACCGTTGCTGTCTGTCCACCGAACATATATGCTATGAAATCAAATCTGAAAATGCCCATAGAACCTAAGTTAAGTCCGCCTAAAATCGCAAGGACAAGGCATATCCTGTCCAGAACCATAATCAAAATTCCTCCTCTCGGATACACTATTATAGTTTCCCTGAAGAAAAATATTATGCAGAGTTGGCGCTGGTGTAAAAATGCAAAGAAAAAATAAAAAGTCTCAAACTAAAAAAATGTATTTACTTTGATGCAGTATTTGAATTATAATATTTAGATATTTTGATGCATCCTTGGTAAGGAGAGGTATTTATGGACGAGATATTAAAGCTGCTTGAAAAAGACGGCCGGATGACGCCAACGCAGATTGCGCAGGCGACCGGGCAAGATGAGACAGAAGTTCAGGAGACCATCAGAAAATATGAGGCTGACGGTACGATTTTAAAATACACCGCGTTGATCAATGAAGATCAAGTGCCGGCGCAGCACGTCACGGCAATGATCGAGTTGAAAATATCACCGCAGCAAGGACAAGGATATGACCGCATCGCCCAGCGGATATACCAGTATAACGAGGTGGAGAGCCTGTACCTTATGACAGGTTCGTACGATCTGCTTGTGACAATGACCGCGAAAACGATGAAAGACGCGGCCCAGTTTGTGTATGAGCATCTTGCGGCGATAGACGGCGTGACGGCAACGGCGACGCATTTTGTTATGAAGAAATATAAAGAAAAAAATTGCGTACTCGCCAAAGCACCTGAACAGGAAGAGAGGTTGTATTTCGTATGATTGACTACGGAACCGTTTTGTCCGACAGTGTAAAGGCACTTGAGCCGTCAGCGATAAGAAAGTTTTTCGATATTCTGGAGGACATGGAAGACGCAATCTCCCTTGGCATCGGAGAGCCGGATTTTGTAACGCCGTGGCATATAAGAGACGCGGGCATACACTCGTTAGAAAAAGGTTTTACCAGATATACGGGCAACGCCGGACTGAGCAGACTACGTGTGGAGATTTCAAAATACTTAAATCGCAAATTTGGTATTGAGTATAAGTATAGTGACCAGATCATTGTCACCGTTGGCGGCAGTGAGGGCATTGACCTGGCTATCCGTGCGCTTGTCAACCATGGGGATGAGGTGATTATCCCAGTGCCATCGTTTGTTTGCTATGGTCCGATTACGCGCCTTGCTGGCGGCGTGCCGGTATTTGTTGAAACAAAAGTGGAAAATGAATTCCGCCTGACGGCGCAAGAGCTGCGGGATGCGATCACACCGAAGACAAAAGCACTCGTGCTGCCATTTCCAAGCAACCCAACCGGCGCGATTATGGAACGCGCCGACCTTGAAGCGATTGCAGAGGTTTTGCGCGATACGAATATAATGATTATTTCCGACGAAATTTATGCAGAGCTCACTTATGGGGATCGCCATGTATCGATCGCGAATATACCGGATATGTATGCGCGCACGGTATATATCGGCGGGTTTTCAAAAAGCTATGCCATGACAGGCTGGCGAATGGGGTATGCCTGCGGGCCGGCGGATGTGATCAGAGAGATGTTGAAAATTCACCAGTATGCCGTGATGTCGGCACCCACGACAAGCCAATATTCCGCCATAGAGGCGATGAGTAACGGAGATGCCGACATAGAAAACATGCGACTGGAATATGACCAAAGGCGGCGGCTTCTGTTGAGCGGATTGCGAGAAATTGGCCTTGAGTGCTTTGAGCCAAGAGGCGCATTCTATGTGTTTCCGAGTATCAAAAGTACGGGGCTGTCTTCGGTCGAGTTTTGTGAAAAATTCTTGCTGCAAGAAAAGATCGCCGTGATACCGGGCAGCGCGTTCGGTGAAGGCGGAGAAGGATTTGTGCGTATATGCTACGCTTCGTCGCTTGAAAATATTAAAATAGCTTTAGAGAGAATGCAGCGATTTGTGGATTCTCTGTAGCGGCGGCCTCTGGCTGTCCGCATAATGCTAAATTCATGCAAATTTATTTGGGACGCACAAATCGGATACGCACAGCGCGCGCGTCAATGGGTGCGCGGATTCTAATCATAGGAGTGAGACTAACTTGAAATACTTACTGGTCATCGGCGACGGCATGGCAGATAATCCCGTGCCGCAGCTTGGGGATAAAACACCGTTGCAATATGCCGTGACACCGACGATGGACAAGCTGGCCTCTGCAGGAGAGTTGGGCAGTGTCCTGACCGTGCCGGAAGGGATGCCAGCCGGCACAGACACCGCCGTTTTGTCGATATTTGGCTGTGACCCCAGAACCTATTACACTGGCAGAGCCCCGCTGGAGGCGGCGGCCAGCGGCATATCACTCTCCCCGGGGGATGTGGCGTATCGCTGCAATATGGTCACGTTTGAAGGCGAAAACGGCACCGCATTTGAAGGGAAAAGAATCATCTCACACTCAGCCGGATCTATTGAAGGCGAGGAGTCTGACGCGTTGATTCGTGAGCTTTTTGAGACGCCTGTTTTTAAAGCGGCGGCTGAAAAGGCTGGTATGATCGTGCATCCCGCGTCGTCTTTCAGGCATATTGCGGTGCAAAAGTTGGCAGATATCAACGGCATCGTGACGGCAGCGCCGCACGACAATCTTGGTGAGGTGATAGGACCCATTCTGCCGAGCGGATGTGATAACGCCGCGGCGTTGAAGGCATTGATGCAAACAGCGCATGAGATTTTGGACGATCACCCGATCAATATAAAACGGCGCGCGGAGGGAAAGTTGCCGGCAAACGGCGTATGGTTCTGGGCGGAGGGGACTGCGGTAGAATTACCGAATTTTGCCGAAAAATACGGCAAGACCGGCGGCGTGATCACCGCCGTGCCGATATGCCACGGCATCGCGGCACTGGTCGGCTTGGAGAAAATCTATGTCGAAGGCGCGACAGGGGAACTGCATACGAATTATGAGGGAAAAGTCGCCGCCGCGCTGGAGGTTTTGCGCAACCACGATTTTGCCGCGGTGCATGTTGAAGCACCGGACGAATGTACACACAATGGTGAATTGGACGGCAAGCTTCAGGCCATTGAATGGATCGACAGCCGTGTTCTGCAACCGATTATCGAAGGGTTGGCGGGGATAGATTTCAGAATGCTGTTTCTGTCCGACCATAAGACATTGATATCCACCCGCGGGCATGATGGGGATCCTGTGCCGTATATCATCTACGACAGCCGTTTCGATCAAAACACAGGCTTGACCTATTATGAATCAGATGCCGCGCGCGGAGCATATATCTCCGACGGAACGGAACTGATGAGCAGACTATTTGAACAAGAGGTAAATGCATGACAATTACCGCACCAGCGTATGCAAAGATCAATTTATCACTCGATATCGTCTCAAAGATGGACGATGGATATCACAACATGCGCATGGTAATGCAGAGCATCAGCTTGTGCGATGAGGTGACGGTTCAATGTGAGCCGGGCAGCGGCATAAGCGTACAAACCGATCTGTCGTATCTGCCGGGGGACGAACGGAATATAGCGGCCAAAGCGGCCAAGACTTTCTTTGCACATACGGGAATAGACGGATATCAAACGCGCATACGGATAAAGAAAAATATCCCCGTTTGCGCAGGATTGGGCGGCGGCAGCACGGATGGTGCTTGCGTATTGCGCGTGTTAGATGAAATGTTTGAAACAAAGCTCGGCCACAACGCGCTGAAAGAACTTGGCGGCAGTATAGGTTCCGATGTACCGTTCTGCATCGCGGGCGGCACGGTGCTTGCTGAAGGCAGGGGCGATGTGCTAACGGAGCTAACGCCCGTTCCGCATTGTCACATGGTCATCTGTAAACCGCCATTTGCATTTTCAACGCCGGAACTTTTCAGAAGGGTGAAAATCGATAAAATACGTGCGCGGCCGGATACGGACGGGATCATAGAATCTCTCAAAAAAGGCGATTTGAACGATCTCTCCAGAAGAATGTACAATGTGTTTGAAGACATTTTGCCGAAAGGCGAGCGCGAGATAGCCAACGCCAAATACGCACTTTTGGAGTTAAATGCCCTCGGCGCGGTGATGACCGGCACCGGCTCCGCAGTGTTTGGAATCTTTGAAGATGAAGCGTCCGCAGTCCATGCGTATGAGCATTTGAAGCTGAATTATAAAGAATGCTTCCTGACCGAAACTGTTGGGAAAATTGAAATCCCGAGTGAGTGAATACGGTATAAAAAACAAACCCTCTGGCGATAATTTGCGCAGAAGCAAAATATTGCCGGAGGGTTTTTACTGATGAAACTGAAAAAATGGGAACTGGCACTGATCATGGCGCTGTGCGTTACCGCACTGCTCGGCATCGGTGCGTTGCGCGAACAGCGGCAACTGGCCGACCGGCTGATCAGGCTGCATGTGGTGGCGAATTCAGATTCACAGGAAGATCAAGAAATAAAACTTGCAGTTCGCGACAGGGTTCAGCAAGCGATTGAGCCATGGCTTCACGGTGTGGCAAACCGAGAGGAAGCGGTCGCAATCATCGGGCAGAACATCAATAAAATCACCAGCACCGTTGAAGACACGCTTCTTGCATTGGGGAAAGATCACAGTATACGTGTAATTGTCGGTGAGGAACATTTTCCTGCACGGATGTACGATACATTCACGCTGCCGGCAGGCAGATATCAGGCGTTGCGCGTGGAGATCGGCGAGAGTGCGGGAGGAAATTGGTGGTGCGTAGTATTTCCGCCGCTGTGCACAGATTCTGCCGTCCACGCTGCCGATGCACTCAATGAATTGTCAGAGGATCAGATCACGCTGATAACCGGGAGCGGGAGAGGACATGTGGTGAAATTCAGAACGCTTGAATGGATTGCGAGGGTACGGGCGTTCTTCGCGAGTTAAAACATTTCGTCCAGTAGAATGAAATATTCGATTTTTTCGTAATTAGGTTCAATATTTAAGCGTTCAAAAAACATATGCTCATATTCTGCACATCTGTCTCTGATATCTCTGACACAGAAAGCGATATCCAGCCATTTATCTGCGATTCCAGCCCAGCTTAAATCATAGAAGTAATAGTCAGCGTTATTGACAATAAAGTTTGCGCTGATATCGCCGTGCGAGAAAACAAAGTCTTCAACCGGCTTGTTATTGCAAAGCCAATGATACAATTCATTAGGGTCTTTAAACGCTGTCGTTGGCTCCCAATTATCGGTATCAATATCAGCAAAGCCGCAATCCAGCATATATTCAAGTGTTGACAACCTTGCGGCGATGCTTGAATCAAAAGGGCAGTTTGAAATATCCACAGACTGTACTTGAGCGATACAATTTGCCAGATGAGTAACGTACTCTTCAGGCCGGTTGCAGAAATCGTCAATATGACTGCCGTGCAATTCGCTCATAACTAAAAATTCTCTGCCGTTTTCACAACCAAAATCAATCACTTCCGGGACATTGAGCCTTCCTGATAGCCACAACATAACGTCTTTTTCCTGTTTTAAGCCAAATGCTGTGTTAGTATCAATGGATTTCAAATAAAAATAGCCGTCAGGTGTTTCACACCGTGCAACTTCCGCACCGGACATGCCGCCTGTATTGACTTGGGTGCTAATTACTTTATCTGCCCACGTTGATGGTATATACATTTTACACCTCCGTTAATTCATGATATTTTATCACAGTTCGCAATTGCGATCAAATGCCGATAGGGGCATTTTTTTGTGAAATTCGTCATGTTTTTGAATGTCACTATTGCATAAATGTAGGCAAAATGTTATATTGTTCTAAAATAAAAGGACAATTTTGGAAAGGAGAATGCAGCATGGATATTAAGCCTTGCATGAAGAGATTTGGGTTTGGGCACCGGGATTCAAAACACATTGTGGTGGAGCAGGGGGGCAAGCTGTGGCTGGCGTTTGCGTCGGAGGGTGCGGGAACGTTTATGATGTCAGAGGATTCACATGCCGCGGGATTGTTTGAGATTAGCACGCTGTATGACGGTGAAGATATTCCATACACTTATAGTGCAGCGGCGTCTCTTGTTGAGATCACGACCGAGAAGGGTGCTGTGCGTATTGCGATAGACGTTGAAGCTTCCGCCCTGCGTATCGAAGGTGAGGGTGTTGGCTTGCGGCTGGACGGCAAAGAGGCCACGCGGCAGCTGACGACACTGAACACCGCCAAGGGCGTTTCGGTGAATATCGGCGGTGGACGGTACTTCTTTGCGTCGCGGAAAGGCAAAATGGCGTTCGATGACACATGGCTGTTAAAAGAATTCCATTCGATAACGCCTGTGCTTGATGTTGCCCCGGAAAACGGGAAATTCGACCTGATTGCGTATGATCTGCCCGCAGATATGGCACCGCCGGAGATCACCAAAACAATCGACGAATGCGCGGAACTCAACGCGGCGGAA
>WQVW01000014.1 GCA_009785655.1 Oscillospiraceae bacterium
ATCGCGCGAAACAACACCGGCAATCGTATGCGGCCGGCCGCCTATCGTTATTTCAAGACCCGCAACACGCACAGAGCCGAATAACCGCCAGGCAAGTGCTTCATCCAGCACCACACGATCTCTCATCAGGTCATTTTGGAAAATATAGCTACCATCCCGCAGATGCAACGGATGGAACAGGAAAAAATCCCCACCGACGCCAAACGCTTGTACTGATGTCGATCCCCGTTCTCCGATGACAAAAACCTCACCCACAGCAGCCCACGCATCCGTGTAAAGCGTTCTGTCGTCTGTATCTTCCAGGGACGCGGCGACCAACGCGGTATCTATCGACGCACGCAAGTGGTGAACGGCTTCTTCGTCGAATCTAAAACTATCCGGAATGAAGACCGACAGCTGCGCAAAGCGTTCACCGCTTTGACCGGCCCAAGCCCTCGCGGCCTGTTGACTGCGGAGCATCCCCCGGATTGAAGCAGACGCAATCAGACACGCAAAGAAGGCAAGCAAGAATAAGGCGTTCACCACGATAATCGGTATTTTCTTTTTCAAGTGAACACCTGCCTTTTTATTGTTTATAGGGCGCATGCCATGGGCAAAACACCCGGCTGGAGCAGAGCCACCCTCTTTACTAAAGAGGGCAAGGGACGGAAGACGAGTCAGCCATCCCGCGCCGCAGGCGGCGGGTGTTTTGTTCCCCGTCCTATGGGTTATCCACAAGCCTGATTTGCATTCCCGGTTCTATCGGCCTGGTTGAAGTTGTTATGACAAAATCCCAGCTTGATAGGCCGCCGGTGACTGCGGTGCTTGTATCATCGGATGCCAGGATTATCACATCCACCCGCGTCGCGATGAAGCGATTGCCAAGCGGACTGTTCCTGGACATCACCACCAGCACAAAGTCTCCGTTCGTATCGGATCTGATCGCGCTGTTTGGCACAATGACCTCAAAGTTCTCACTTCGTTGGCCGATAGTGACGTTCAGCTGTTGCCCGCTTTCCACTGCGCCGGAAAGATCAAAGTCCAAAATCCTGCTTGCGGCCGGATTTTGCGGGTCATTTCTGATGCCCGCCAGTACAGCATTGATTTCTTCGCCGCCCCACCAGCCTCTGCTGACCTCGGCGGAGTCTCCAATAGCCACCCTCCTGCTCTGCTCCAGCGTTACCGGGAAGCTGAGGGTGAAACCTCTATCCACGATCTCTATGACCGCCAGCGGCATATCTCTCTGTGTCATATTGCCGGGAGAAATATTGATCTGTCTGACTATCCCACTCACCGGGGAGAGTACGGTCGCCCCCGCATCTTCCTCTTCAAGTCTGGTTATCTCTTCACGCTGTCTGCTGATTTGATTCCGAAGTTCACGCCGTTCCAACGCGGTGAGTGCATTGGTTATCCCATCTGCCCGCTGTGTCTCGGAAAGATCGAAAACCAGGTTTTCAAGCGTAGTTTGGCGGGTTCTGACAAGTTCATTTGCAGCCTGCCAAGCGGTTCTGTATCCCTGCTGTGTTGTCAGTGCTGCCTCAGCATTGGTCACGACTCGCTCTATCTCCGTGAGGGCTCGCTGCGCGTTTGTGCGTTCCACGTTGGCATGTGTAAATGCCGCCTCTGCGGTGGCGAGTATCGATTCGGCATCGGTCAGCACCCTTTGTGCATTCGTGAGTACCGAGTTGGCATTCGCCAGTGCCGTGTTGGCTGTTGTCAGTGCCGCCTGCGCCTCGTTGAGTGTCCTTATCAGCTGATTGCGGTCAGTTGAATGGCCGCCCAAAATATTTTGGCGATCCTGTTGGAGTCGGGATAAGTCCGTATTCAGAACGATTAGTTCATTGTCAATTCCTGTTATTGTCTCGTATGCAAGCAAGAGCAGATTTGGTGCTGTGCCCCCTTGGGCACGCAGCCATTGGGCATAAGCGTCTAAATATATCGCCTCTCGCGCTGACCAGTCCGCCGGAAAACTGAAATGCGCTCTTGCATCTTCAACAAATTGTGCATAATTGTCTCTATGCGCTTCCCACGCGGCCGCTCTTTCGTTTTGTGTAATGGCTATCTCAAATTGTTTATCCGCAATTTGGCGATCTATGTTCGTAAGGTTTGCCCCTGCTTGCCCATCCAGCGCATTCTGTGCAGCTATCACCGCCGCCTGCCTCGTTTCCACGGTACCCTGTGCAGCAGTCACTGCGGCCTGCGCGGTGTTCCTCGCGCTCTGCGCGTCGTCTCTGACATCCCGGGCAGTGTTCCGTGTGGTCGTGGCGGACTCCACTGCAATTTCAGCATAATCCACCCTGGCCTCTGCAAAATCTGCCTCTGTCAACGCATTATGAACCGCTGCTTGCGCCGCAGTGATTTCCGCCGCACTATAGGGTATATCATTCAGCGCATCCCGCGCCTCGTTCAGCGCATCCCGTGCGACTTGGATATTGCGGTTTTCCCTATCATAATTTCCGTCCAATCCGGCTTCTATGACGCCGCGTTCATAGGTCAACAAAAGCGCGTCAAGCGCATCCCGCGCGTCGTCTAGCTCCTCACTGCCGGCACCTGCCAGCGTGAACAGCAAATCCCCGATTGAAACCTCGTGACCTAGGCGCACGTTTACCTCGTTAACCGTGCGGGTTTGGTTCAGCGTCACCTCAAAGCTATCATTAGGTGACACCGTACCCGAACCGCGTATTCTGGCGGTGATCGTGCCGGACATCGCATATTGCGCAGCCACCTCCGGCAACGCGCGATTCATGATCGTGTTAGAGAAAAAAGTCAGCACCAGCATCACTGCCAGAAAAGCAATCGCCGCATTTTTGACCCAGCCTCTCTTTTTTACAGTTTCTTCTTTAACCAGCATCTTCCCTTTATCCTTTCACCGAACCGGAGTGCATTATCCCCTCAACCAGGGCTTCCTCCCCGTGGAGGAATAGTAATAGCGGCGGTATCATGTAAATCACCGCGACCGCGAAAGCAATGCCGACTTCACCCGCGTTGATTGTTGCCAGGTATACTGACAGCGGCTGTGTCGCCGCGTCCGGAAGCAGGATGATCGGCAGTTCAACCATGTTCCAATAATCGATAAACACCAGTATCGCAATGGAATACAGTGCACTGCGGCACTGGGGCAGGCAGATCTTTGAAAACACCTGCCATTCGTTTGCGCCGTCAAGCTTCGCCGCTTCAATCAGTGATGCTGGGATGCGGCGCATGAATTTTGTCAGCAGGAATACGGAAAACGGCGCAAAGGCACCCGGGAAAATAATGGCCCACCGGGTGTTTAAAATGCCGACCCAATCCGCGACCAGAAAATTCGGCACCACCGTGACTTGATACGGCATCAACATCAGTATGATGTAAGAGAAAAACAGAACGTTTTTAAGCTTGCCTTGATATCTCGTAAAACTATATGACGCGAACGCCGCGATGCCCACCTGTGCGATAACGATCGGAATGACAAGTATGATTGAATTCCAGAATTTTAGCAAATATTCCGGACTGCGGAAAAGCACTGTTTCGTACTGACTGAAACTCACTCTGTCAGGGATGAATTTTAGATTAACGCTGTCTCCCACATATGTGCTGCCACCGGGTCTCGCACTCTCTAAAACCATGCCGTAGTTGGCATCGATTTCGCTTTGAGTCATAAAGGAGTTTGTGACCGTCAACACTGTCGGCAAAAGAAAGCCAATCGCAAACACCGCCGCTAACGCAAACAGTATCGCACGTCCGATAAGGTGCCCCTTCTTCATCCCTCCACGTCCTTTCCGAAGCGGTTCTCAATGATAAACAGCACCGCTATGATGATGACCATGGCCACAGCCATGATGACCGCGGCGGACGCGAGCCGCTGATAATCCAATGATCTGAAGATGTTGTTCATAAAGTGTTGAAGCATGTACAATCCGCCATACGGGTAGTCCCCCGTCAGCAGATACGCTTCCCGGAACACTTTGAATGAGTTGATCAGTGAAAGGATGGTGACAAACAACATGGTCGGCGACAGATAGCGGAGTTTTACCGCAAACAGCTTATACAGCGGCCCCGCGCCTTCAACATCCGCCACCTCAAGCAGTTCCCGCGGAATATTACTCAACGCCGCCATGAATAATATCATGTTATAGCCAAGATTTTTCCACAGAAACAAAATCACCACAACCAGCTGGTTATGTTCTGACTGCAACCAATCCAATCTCTCAACGCCAAAGCGCATCAGAAATTCGTTTATCGCACCGTCGAAGTGGAACAATACCTGCCATATCAGCACAACGGATGCCACCGGCACCATCAACGGACTCAGGAAAAATGTGCGGAACTGGCTTTTTAACGGTATCCGCGCTTCCAACAGAAGTGCCAGTGCCAGTGCCAGCACTACCGCCAGCGGCACGGCAATCACCGAAAATCGCAGCGTATTCATCGCCGCTGTCGTAAACGCCCGGTTTTGCAGCAGGGCAGTGAAATTATCTAAGAATACGAAGTTGCGCTGGATCGGGTTATCTATCAAGGAATAGTACACGATCACAAAAAACGGAACCATGTAGAACACTGCCACACCGATAAAACTCGGCGCGAGCCAAATCCAGCCGTTTATGTTATCGCGCGAACGCCTATTATAGCGTTTTATGTATTCTTTCAGCTTCACCCGGTGTCTCCTTTATGCCATCATGTGGGGCATCCCCCTTCCCCTTCATGCGTGAAGGGGGCTTTGGACGTGGGGCGCGGGGGAACACACTTTACCTATGTATGGGCGGCCTGTGGCCGCCCACGGGTCTAAGAAATGCACTGCGTTCCAAAGACGCACGCAGTGAGGGGCTGCGGGCGACCACAGGCCGCCCCTACAGACCCTCTATAGATTTTCGTGCGTTTAAGTTTGCTCTGCTATGAAGATTGATGCACGGCTTTGGATCACTCTCGCGGCGTCTTGCGCGGTTCTCCGTCCGCTAAAGAAATCGGCCGCACCTTCGGTGATTATGTTCATCAAACTCTCATTATGGCCAGAGGTGCCAGACACTGCGTCTATCAATGCCATGATCTGATCCACATCTTGCTGAGTTGCCGAGTACACATTGACCATCACACTACCCATGCCTGTACCCCACCGCGCAATTTCAACCTCATTGCCGTCCTCATCAATAAAATACTCTGGTGTCATGGCTTCCTCAACCCGCTCATCGAACACGGCCCTGTTCGTTGGGAAGTCCCATTGCACATTCTCACGCTGCCACTCTTCTGTCAGTATGGTACGCAAGAATGCCCATGCACCATCGGGGTCTACGGCTCTGCTGGTTATCGCAAGTCCGGTGCCGGTTTGCAGGGTATGGCCGTCTCTGCCCTCAGTCGGAACTCCTTTGAAGACGATCTCACCGCCGAATATCGCCCGATCCAATTGGATACGTTGAAAATCATTCACCCACGTCGTCATCATCAGTTGTCTGCCGTCGGCAATTAGTTCAGGTGCTTCGATAAAATCATCCCAATCCATATTGGCCCAATCAATCTCATCCGGGAATGTGTATGCGAATTCAAGCAGCTGAATGAACTCGTCACTGTCAAAATGAGTCTCTCCCGCCGCCCAGTCGACATATTCATTCATGCTCATCATGATGAATTGTGTCAGGAAACTGTTTCTGTCGAATCCAAATCCCATCGGCATATCCGCTTGCGGATTGGCGTTGAGCACCGCTCTGAACTCACTCATGTTCCAGCCCATGCCCGCACCCAACACCGCAGGATTTCCGACCAACGTGGATATGCTGAAGGACGGGAATATCTGATAAAGGCCGCCGTCCACTTCGGTCGCGCGGAACACGCTTTCAATGAAATCGCCGCGGTTAAACGCCGGGTCTGCGTCAATAAACGGATACAAGTCTACCAGAAGTCCCCTCGCCACATATTGTTGGAATGGCATCATGCTCGACACGTTCAAGATATCAGGCACCCTGCCGGCGATCAGCTCAGTGGTCAATCTGGTAAATCCGGCTGTCCAGTCATCCTGCGTGTTGAACTCTGAGAAATCGTTTACTTGTATACGGTATGATGGGTTTGTTCTGTTGAAGTTCACCACCGCGTTACGCAGCTGCGAATCAAGCCCGACTGTTGCCATCGTGATGGTCGTTCTCGGCGGCAAGCTGTCGTAAGGCACTTGTGTAAGTATAATAATTTCAAATCTGGATTCGCCGGTCACTCTGTTCCATGTGCGGCTGGTAACCAATACACGGCCGTCCGGCAAAACAACGACGCTTTCCATTCCCTCGCCGGCAACATCACTGCCGATCCAACTCAGCAATCGCACAGTTTCGCCCGTTTCAGTTTCAATACCAGACAAACCGATACCATCATCGAAAATAACACTGTATTCCCCGCTGCCTGTGAAGATGCCGCGCGCGTTAACCGGTACCTCTATAATTTCTCCAAACTCTCTGGCCGCGAAATCTATTTTTCGCAGTCCACGACCGGTTCCCATCCAACCAGAAAATGCGATGGAACCATCGGGCATCCTGATAAGCTGATCAATCCAGTTCTCAACCTCAAGCCGGAATTGCATTCTGCCGTCACTATTGAGTACATAGATTGCAGAATCTGCGGCGACGTAAATATTTCCATCTCCGTCAATATTAAAGGTTCTAAGGAAAAAATGGGGTTCATTGGCTATTTCGCTGATATCTACCGATAAAATCTCCGCGCCGGTGTTGTCCAGTTTGCGCAGCATCATGACGCTGCCGATTTCATACTGATACTCCCATCGTTCCCATTCTTCTCCATCAAAGTCTTCCGGCAAGTTCATCCCCCAGAAAGAGCCGCTTTCCACAACCCAGAGGTTTCCGTCACCATCAATGTGCAGACCATTTATATTCACACTGCCTGAGACATCTTCTCCTGTGGCACCTTCCGGCGGGGCTGGCTGGCTGTAGTTTGGCAGCTCCCGCAGATTTGTGCCGTCGAGATCCATGGTAAAAATTGAACTTCTGGAAATTCTGTCTTCTTCTGAAAAATGCCAAGACGAGAAATACAATCTGCCGTTTGCATAAGATAGGTTATCCATGCTCCTGATATCATCCGGAAGCGTTATATGCTCGGGCACGAAAACAAATTCCGGCGTATCTGCTGTGCGGCCTGGGTCATTGGCATTGTTCCTGTCGTTGTTGCAGCCTGCCAATACTGTGGCAAACAATATCACCGCTATAATTGCGGCTATTGGACGCATTACTCTTTTTTTCACTATTTTCTTCTCCTCACAATCTAAAATCACGAATAAAAATGACTTGCAATTCATTGTGGTATGTACCATATCATCATCTTATTATGAAGTTATTAAGACAATCCCAGTTATTTTATTACGAAATCATTAAGATTAAGCCAAGCCATTTTGAAGGTATGACGAAAAAGGCGGGCATTATGTTCCGTCTTTTTGATCGGAATCACCGTATGTGAATCATACTAGCATATCTTGTGCTTGTTTTCAATAGCTGCAGCAAAAAACACAAGATTTGGAGAAAAACATTCCGCGCAAATGATTTCCCTTATCTTAACAACTTCATAACAAATCAATGCTATACTGCCAGCGGGGTGATGATCATGGCTCGAATATTAATTGTAGAAGATGAGAAAGCGATTAATACGCTCATCAAAAAGAATCTTGAACTTGTCGGCCATACATGCGTCTCCGCCTTTGACGGGGAGGCCGCTTTTGACGAGATGGAAAAAACCGTTTTTGATCTGATTTTGCTTGATATCATGCTGCCAAAATTAGATGGTTTTCAAGTGATTCAGGAAATTACAGAAGACATCCCCATTATATTTATCACCGCCCGCGGCACGGTGCATGACCGGATTGCCGGCTTGAAACTGGGTGCGGACGATTATATTGTCAAGCCGTTTGATATGCTGGAACTGCAGGCAAGGATTGAATCCGTCCTCCGGCGCACGCATAAAGCAGATAAGCTGTTCACTTGGGGAGACGTCTCCGTAGACTTAGGCAGCAGGCAGGTATTTATCAACAATGCGCTGGTGGATTTTTCGCCGAAAGAGTTCTTGCTGATTGAAGCGTTGATTATAAACCGGAACATCGCATTATCACGGGAAAAACTGCTGGAAATCGCCTGGGGATACGACTATGAAGGCGATACACGGACAGTGGATGTGCATATTCACAGTATCCGCAAAAAACTGGGCTGGGAAGACATGATAAAAACAGTATATAAATTAGGGTATAGGCTGGAGGCAAAGCTGTGAGGATAAAGACATTTATAGCGACTTATCTGCTTTTCCTCTGCGTGTTGTTTACAAGCGTTGGTATCGTTTCCGTTTATTTGAATAACAGCCAGATGAATATGCTTCGTGAACAAAGCATCAGTCAATTTCAAACCATTACCTCCTCACTGGGGCGGGAGATTGGTGTGTTATATGGCAGAAGCGCCACATTCCCGGCAACGGATTTCTATTCGGCTGTTGATGACCGTATACGTGGTTATGCCAGATACTACAGCAGACATAATGTGCATCTCTCTGTCACCGACTTAGCATTATTGGGACAAACTGACAGACCTGACCAAGCCGAGGTTTCTTTTGTGAATCGGGGTCAGAGCCATTTTATTTATATCACCGGATTACTGCCAGAGCCTTTTGGGCATTTGCAGCTTAATTACAACTTAGATATCACTGAAAACATTGTGGACATGCAGAACATTCAAAATATTCTGCTGGTTTCCGCAATTGCATTTTCTGCGATTGCCGGACTTGCACTGCATTTTATTTTGGCATCTATTTTCAAGCCGCTGCACGCGGTCGCCAAAGTGTCTAGAGAAATTGCGGATGGGCAGTTTGGTGAGCGGATTTATATCAAAGGTAAGAACGAGATTGCGCAGGTGGCTTTTGATTTTAATAAAATGGCAGAGAAAATAGATCAGCAAATTATGTTTTTAGAAGAAGAAGCCATCAATAAACAGCAATTCGTAGACAATTTCGCGCATGAGATCCGGACACCGCTGACATCTATCTACGGTTATGCGGAATATTTGCAGAAAGCGTCTTTAGACGGAAATGAGATTATAGAATCCGCTGAATATATCATGAACGAAGCTGATCACATGAAAAAAATCGCAAATTCCCTGCTGGAACTTGCGACATTGCGTAACTATGTGCCGGTAAAAAGTGAAGTCCCAATATCCGCACTGTTTGAAGATATGGAGAAGATTTTTAGGATTCCTTTTGAACACCGTATCAATGCTGATACTATATTTGGGCAAGAAGATTTGTTAAAAAGTTTGTTAATGAATCTGTGTTCTAACGCAATCAAAGCCGGGGCGACAACCATTAGTTTGGAAGCCGCGCAGCAGGCCGGCAAAACAATAATATCCGTCACCGATAACGGCTGCGGTATCCCTGCGGAAAACTTGCCGAAAATCATGGAACCTTTTTACCGCGTGGATAAATCCCGCAGCCGCGAACATGGCGGCACCGGACTTGGCATGGCTCTGTGCCGGCAAATTGCCGATGCGCACAACGCCGAAATGCGTGTGAAATCCACTGTAAAGGTCGGAACAACCGTTGAAATAATATTTACAACTTCAAAATAACTCCATAATAAGTTCATAATAACGTGGGTTTAATATAACCCCAGTGAGCCTCACAAAAGAAAAAATATGAACTGTTTAAACTGAAAGGACAAAAAAATGATGACTAGAAAAAAAATACGTGAAGTTGCAAAAGTCGCAACCATGACAGTATTATCCATCGCACTATTCAGCACCGCATTGATGGGCGTGAACAGCTGGGCTTTTGCAAGAGCCACCAATTCAACGCATAGCTTCCCGCTGCCGACCGAAGCGGTGGAAGTCGCCGCAAATCTGCCGCCGGAAGGATTTGTTCCGCCGGATGTGACGATTAGTGCCTCCCCCTGGCAGCACTACCATGAAATCTCCGCACAAGCCATGTCAATGGAAGAAGCCGCCCAAATCGGTGCCGAGTATATCTGGGAAGTGTTTGGGACGTGTATTGACGGTATGCACATTGAGATGCGCTTCGGTGACTGGGACTGGCTATCAAGGACGATCTGGCAAGGCAGTGTATATGCCTCGGAACAAGTGAATATCGCCGCGCGTGCGAATGATAGCACAATGCATCAAGTGCTGACGCGCAACCCGGATGCAGATATCACCGTCTACCTGGAAGAGAGCCTTAATACTCGACCCTTATACAGCTTTTCCATTGACGCCGTGACAGGGATGCGGACAGACATACATTACCATGCGCCAAGCGACATTAATGTACCTAACGAATATTTCTCACGCGAGGACGCGATGGCGTGGCGCGCATTCATGACCGAATTAGGATGGTTTGACATGGATGTCTATGAGCAATTAACCTATACCGGCCTTTCGCCGGAGCAGCTTGAAGTCTATACGCAGATGGCGGAAGCATTCGCGCAAAGACATTTTAACAATTCGGAGATTGTAGAGGTTCGATTGGAACGCCTGGCCTCCGGCCCGTCCCGATCCGCACGGGGCAGCACAGTCGCTTTGACAGGGTTTTTCTTTATCATTACTGATGACACCGGACGTGAAGCAGCTGTGTCAATCTCTGCAGAATCATCGCCGTTCAATTCGATCAGCATTTCAACGCAGCATAACGATTTTGTTCCCGATTTCGAGGGTGCCAGCGGCGGCGTTGGTTAACGTTAAGCACTCCAAAAACTAACACCTCTTTTTTGATTCGTGTCCGGCAGGATTTATAACCATCCTGCCGGACAATTTTTCGCTTGACTGTTTCGCATACATGATATATTCTTGTTGGTAACAGACAAATTATTTAAGGAGGCATCACCGTGGAAAACTTAAAGGGAAAAACTGCTTTTATCACCGGCGGAGCCAGCGGCATTGGCTTAGGACTCGCCAAAGCGTGCGCGAAAGAGGGTATGAATGTTGTCATCGCCGATCTCCGTCAATCAGCAATAGACGAGGCTGTGCCGATCTTTGAGGAAAATAACTGGCCCGTCCTGGCAATTCAGCTGGACGTCACTGACCGCAAAGCGTACGAAAAAGCTGTCGATCAAGCCGAAGCAAAATTCGGGAACATACATCTCCTCGCCAACAACGCCGGCATCGGCGGCGGCAGAGGGCCGCTGTGGGAGGTTTCTTACGCCCAGACCGATGTGGCGATCAACATCAACCTGACCGCTGTTTTAAACGGAATCCAGATCATCGTGCCGCGTATGCTCCAGCACGGTGAAGGCGGACATATCGTTAGCACCGCGTCCAAAGCGGCATTGATCGCTGTGCCGCAAAACGGACTGTATAACCTGACAAAACAGGCGTTGGTGGGTATCACAGAAACGCTGCAATCCGATCTTGCCGGGACAAATGTCACTGCCAGCGTGTTCTTCCCCGGCCCGTTCGCCACAACGCTGGGACAGACCTCTGTGGAGATTGAAGCGCAGTTCCTCGGTTCAGAAGCAAAAGCCCCAGCACCGCCACCACCCCCGCCGCCGAAAGATGGTGCGCCGATGCCAAGCCTTTCGGATATGTCCGCACTGGTGCGTTCCGCCGATGAAGCGGGTGAGCGCATTTTACGCGGCGTTAAAAGAGGCGATATGTACATCATCACTCACGCCGAGTTCAAAGAAGGTTTCAAAGAGCGCGTGGACGCGATGCTCCGCGCCTTCCCCGATGAGAAGCCAAGCGAAAAGTTCAAAGAGGCGTTCGGATTCCTGGTGCATAACCCCGTGTTCAATAGGCAAAAAGACGTTCCGGCGTTTGAGAAGAAAGATTAATTAAAAAACGCCCGGAGGGAATAAAATCCCACCGGGCGTTTTTATTTGTCTATTCTTCAGCAATCACATAATTCTTCAAGGCAAATTCCAACAGTGTGCCGATCAATTCGTTTCGCGTACGACCGGTTTTTGACGAAATATCTTCAAGTTCCTCTATAATTTCATCCTTAATTCTTATTGAGAAAGTCTTATGTCCGTCTTCGCCCTTTGGAGGTTTGGGCGTTATTTTCAGTTTAGGTTCTGTCATCACATATCACCTCATTGACAGTTTAACCTTGATTGCCCTCAAATGATGTGTTATTATTTATGTTATGTTATATGTTTTGCAATGAGGTGGCACTGATGACAGAAGATAAAAAGCTGCTGCGCAAGCAGGCGGCAAAACTATACACGCTCGGAGTAGCTGTCGAAAATGAGCGAAGTAAGCTGAAATCCCTTGTAAATCGCGGAGTTGCTTATGATGACCCATACATGCTAGCGGTGCTGGAACGCTTCACTCAGGCCGATACAGAATGGAAGCAGCTTGAAGCGGAGCATTTAGCGTTGCGGCAAAAAATTAACAAGGACAGGTAATCCTGTCCTTGTGTTAATCATCATAGTGTCCTTTACATTGCAAAATTTCAATAGAACTGTCGGCCCTAATCTGATATACAAGCCTGTTGACATCATCAATGCGGCGACTCCATCCATCACGGTGGCGGAGTGGTTCCGGCTTACCGATTCCGTCATTGCTGTTACGCGCAATGTCTTTAAGTAGCAGGTTCACGCGCTTTAGCGTTTTTCTGTCTGTCATCTGCCAATACAAGTAATCTTCCCACGCTCTTTCGGCGAAAGTCAGCTTACCCATTTTCCATCATCTCTAATTCTTCAAAGGTTTTGATAACTACCTGGCCGCGTTCAATTTGTTCCGCGGCTTCATTAATGGCCGCTATATTGCTATCGCTGTAAAATGGGTCAACAGAAACCTCAAATGGTATGCGCTGTTCGCGGCTCATTTTTTTTGCGAAAATCGTGAAAGCCGTGGTCATATTCATCCCTAACGCTTGGCATGTGCGTTCCATGGCCTTTTTCAGTTCTTCGTCCATTCTAATGTTTACTGAAACTTGTGACATGATTTTCACTTCCCTTCAACTTTATTATACGCAAATGTAAAGACATTGTCAATGCCATGTCTTTACAAAATACAAAAGGACAGGTAACCCTGTCCTTTTGATAATCTTACGCTCCGATTGCTTTTTTCGCTGTGCCGACAAGCTCTGTAAACGCTTCCGGCTCATGTATCGCCATTTCCGACAGCATTTTGCGGTTCATTGTGATGCCAGAAAGTTTCAGTCCATGCATAAAACGGGAATAGTTCATGCCGTTTAGTTTGCAGGCGGCGTTGATTCTCGTGATCCAAAGCTGGCGGTAATCTCTTTTCTTGCGCTTACGACCGACATATGCATAAGTCAAAGATTTCATGACCGCTTGGTTCGCCATTTTAAAATGCTTAGATTTCGCGCCCCAATAGCCTTTGGCAAGTTTTAATATTTTATTTCTTCTTTTGCGCGTCATCATCGCGCCTTTTACTCTAGCCATAATACGTCACCTTCCTATTTATACGGGATCATTTGCTTAATCGCGGATTCATTCGTCACATCCGCATAGGCGCCTTTGCGAAGGCCGCGCTTACGTTTAGTTGACTTTTTGTTAAGGATATGGTTCTTATACGCATGCGCGCGCTTAACCTTACCTGATTTTGTGAGACTGAACCGTTTTTTCGCCCCACTGTGGGTTTTGATTTTTGGCATCGTTTGCTCTCCTTCCAAGTTTCGTGATACAGGCTTTAAAGCCAAACAAACAGACCTGTTCAATACCTGTCATGGTTTAAACAGACCCGGCATTGTATACGATTTTAACCTTTGCTTGCTTTGGGCGACAGGAACATCGCCATGTGCCTGCCATCTAATTTGGGGTTTTTATCAACCGTCGCGTACTCTTCGCATTCGGCGGCGAATTTTCTCAGCAACGCTTCACCAATATTGGTGTGCGCCATTTCACGGCCGCGAAAACGTACCGTGACCTTGAGCCGATCCCCTTCTTTCAGGAACTTTTGGCCGTTTCTCAGTTTAACATTGAAATCATTAATTCCGATGCTGGGCGACATGCGGATTTCCTTCACCTCTACCACATGCTGATGACGACGCGCCTCTTTCTCCCGTTTCGCTTGCTCGAAACGGTATTTGCCGTAATCCATTATTTTGCACACAGGCGGATTTGAACCGGGCGCGATTTTAACCAGATCGAGTTCTTGTTCAACCGCGATCTGAAACGCTTCCGCCACTGGCATGATTCCAAGCTGAGCTCCATCTTCGCCAACCAGACGGATTTCTTTATCTTTGATTTCTTCGTTTATCTGATAGGTCACGTTGCTGATGTTGAAACACCTCCAAAAATTTAACGCGCAA
>WQVW01000015.1 GCA_009785655.1 Oscillospiraceae bacterium
ATATCTGGCAGGCCCCGTCGTCATGTTTGGTTATGCAGGCTCTCTGTTATTCGCCGCGAACACACGTGAAATCGAGCTATTCGCAACCAGCCCTGTTTCCCACGCGATCAATATCTCGCTGTGTTTGGGTATTCCCATTCTCGCACTGGCGGTTGGAAAAATGCGTAGAACACTGTAGCTGCCCGGCATCACAAAAAAGCCGCCAAAGCGTAAAACGCTTTGGCGGCTTTTTGTGATTATTGGTTTAGTCAACAAGTCTCACTCTGTGGAAGAATGGGGTCAGGTTAAAGTTAACATCCAGACCCTCAATGCCATTGGTAGCCACAGGCTGCAACGGGTGGAACAGCCACACTGCCGGTGCCTCTTCGATCAGAATCGCAGTGACTTCACGATAGATCGCGTCACGGCGGGCAGGGTCAGACTCCATGCGGCCTTCTTCAAGCAACGCATCCACTCTGTCGTCAGAGAAGAAGAAGCGGTTGCCTGGTGAGCCGTGCATCGAGCTGTGGTACAGCGAGAACATGCCGTAGTCAGCATCACCAGTCATGGTGATCCAGCCCATGATGAAGATATCATGCTCACCGGCGGCTGTTGATTCAAGATATGTCGTCCATTCAATCGCTTCAAGTATGACGTTGATACCAAGCTGGCTGAATGTGTGTTGCATCATCTCGGCCATAATACCGCGGCCGGCGTTACCGTAGTTCCACCAGATGCGCAGATCAAAGCCATCGCCGTATCCGGCTTCTTCAAGCAGCGCACGCGCGGCGTCAAGGTCGAATGGCAGTGCTTCAAGGTCATTTGCAGCCGTGTGCATGACGTTCGGTCCCACAGGACCCACAGCCAGCAGACCGTTACCTTCGGCAGCAACATCAAGGATATCCTGTCTCGGCGTAGCCATTGTAAGCGCACGGCGGACACGGGCATCCTGCAGCGGGCCGCGTGTTGTGTTAAATCCAACGTGATTCACTGTCGTCGTCGGAATTCTCCACCATGTGATATGGTCGCCCATGGCTGAGATTTGCGGCGCATCTCCGGTCTGTGCGATCAACGCGTTACCTTCACCAACGTTTATCATTGCCAGTCTTGTCGCAGTTTCAGGAATAACCCTAATCAGCAACGAATCAACGTAAGGCGCGCCGTCCCAATGATCCATGTTGGCGGCGAGTCTCAGGTAATCGCCATGTACGCGATAATCAAAGCTGAAAGCACCGGTGCCGACAGGGTTTTCATTGACGGAACGTCCGCCGGCTTCCTCTTCCGCGATTGCGGCTGGGGAAACGATGTAAGCAACCTGATGCGTCAGGTGGGCAAGGATCGGGGTAAACGGGAATTCAAGGTGGAGGCGAACAGTGTATGTATCCACAACCTCAACCTCGCTGATCATGTCGATAACGAATCTGGCAGGTACTGATCTGCGCGGGTCGGGATTGTCTTCATCATCGAATGCCGCTTCCTCTTCTTCCGTGAATTGCGGGTCAAGGAATCCAAGTGCTCTGTCCAAAGACAGTTTGACAGCGTCTGCGTTAAAATACTCGCCATCGTGGAAGTAAACGCCCTGACGCAGGGTGAATTCCCAAGTCAGAATCTCGCCAGCAGCATTTTCAATCGGCCTGTAAGACTCTGCCAACAGCGGAACAAGGTCGCCTGCGCCAGTAAAGCGCATGAGCCCCTCATACAACTGTGCATTGATATCACTCGATGCACTGTCGTTTTCGCCGATCGGGCACAGTGACGGCGGTTCAGACATCATCACGAACACGACTTCGCCGCCTGTGCGCTCGCCTCCCGGTGTTGGGGGCGGCGGGGGCGTATCCTGCGGTTGGGTTTCACCCGGTTGCGTGGGTTGAGTTTCTTGTGTGGTCGACGTGTCATTATTTCCGCAAGCGGCTAGCAGCAGGGCAGCTATGAGAATAACGGAAAGAATGAGAATGCCTTTCAATTTCAGTTTCATACTTTCAAAATCCTTTCTCATTTTATTTTGCCGAATGCTGAAGCGACCTTTTTGGTGATGCACCGCGAATAGGTATAGAACGCTGTATCCGTTTTTTGTCCCTGCTCACGCAAAACGGGGCGTTTTTCCATGTGTAGATCCGGGGCACAAAAAAAGGTTGATTCAACAGACTTCAGGTGGCGTCTACACCATATTAATGCAGACTGATTTATAGTAGCTCACTATACTATAATATCATTGCAATGTCAAACGTATTATGTTAATTTCCATCCATTTAGCGCACAGCTTGTCGAAACATATAAAACCGAACACATTTTAAGTTTAAATTTGTTGATAACAGCAGATAATTGACATCGGGTTTTACGTTATAGTATAATAAGCAAACATATTTTTTGTCGAAGCGGAATTTTTTATAATTTACTGATAATGAGGGAAATGTCATGCAAGAATCTGCAAGCAACACCCCGGAAAAAGAAGTAAAGGTAATAATTTCCCACCGCAAGGCCGTTCTACGAAGACTGTATAAAAATCCGCATGTCGTTGTGGGGGCGACGATTATGCTGATTTTTATTTTGATGGCTATTCTTGCCCCCATTCTGGCACCGTATGATCCGTTTGAGCAAGTGCCGGCAAGACGATTGTTGCCGCCGGGCAGCGAACATTTTATGGGTACGGACAACCTGGGGCGGGATATCTTATCCCGGCTCATATTCGGCGCAAGGGTCACGCTGTTGCTGAGCTTTTCCGCCACATTTGTCGGCGGTGCCTTGGGAACACTGCTGGGTCTTGTATCCGGATATTATGGCGGACCGTTTGACTCTATTATTATGAGAGTCATTGACGTGTTCCTCGCGTTTCCCGGGATACTCTTGGCACTGTTTTTAGTTACGATGCTGGGCACATCTGCTATGAACATATTAATTGCAATCGCGTTTTTCGCGGTACCTACTTTCGCACGGATTACGCGCGGGTCAGTCATGTCGGCAAAAAAGCTGGAGTTCATTGATGCCAGCCGCGCCGTTGGGGCGACGGACTCGCGAATTATGTTTGTACACATCCTGCCGAACATCATGACACCGCTAATCGTGCAGGCCACGCTGCTGATTGCCACCAACATACTCGTTATCGCCGCATTGTCATTCATTGGCGTGGGCGTACAGCCGCCGACACCGGAATGGGGTTCAATGATCGAAGGCGGCCGCGAATTTGTGGGGCGCGCTGACCACATCATGTTCTTCCCCGGCCTGTTTATACTGTGCGTGGTAGTGGGCATCAACATTCTGGGCGACGGATTGCGAGACGCCCTTGGACCCAAACAAACGAAATAACCCTGGCTTATTTAATTGTCAATTGTCTAATTATTTTAAGTGGGGGTTGTTTCTATGCTAGTATTTATAATCAGAAGAATTCTTCAAACGATCCCGGTTTTAATCGGTGTGACGTTTGTTGTGTTTATCATGCTTCATCTGATGCCCGGTGACCCTGCCGTCGTCATCGGCGGTGAAGCCGCGTCTCCCGAAACGCTGGCACAGATCCGCGAGGATTTGGGGCTGAATGATTCCGTACCGGTGCAATATTTCCGGTTTTTAAGCGGGGCGTTACGCGGGGATTTGGGCATGTCCATGCGCAACAGAGATCGTGCGGTGGTGGATGAGATATTTGACGCCAGATTTGCCATCACTGTTCAGCTGGCGGTGGTCAGCACGGCGTTCAGCGTACTTCTGGGGCTCGTCATCGGCATCGTCTCTGCCACACGCAAGTATTCAATTGCGGATACAGGGTTGATGCTGTTCGCGCTTTTGGGGCTATCCATGCCAAACTTCTGGCTGGGTATTTTGATGATGAACTTCTTCGCCGTTACGTTGCGGATTTTGCCGACATCCGGCTGGGGCACTTGGCAGCAGATGATTATGCCGGTGGTCATGTTGGGTGTCACAGGCACTGCTGTCATCGCAAGGATGACGCGCGCAAGCTTGCTTGACGTGCTGAATCAAGATTATATCCGCACAGCCTATTCCAAAGGTCTGGCGGAGCGTAAGGTGATCTTTAAACACGCCCTGCGAAATGCGCTGATCCCGGTAATCACTGTCGTGGGTCTGCAGTTTGGCGGCTTGTTGGCGGGGGCGATACTCACCGAGACAGTCTTTGCGATCAATGGCCTGGGGCGTTTGATTGTTCAGTCCATCGCAAACCGCGATTTTCCGATGGCGCAAGGAGCCATCCTCGTTGTCGCGACCTTGTTCGTGCTGGTGAACATGATCGTCGATATTACATACAAGATCGTTAACAGACGCATTGATCTTAATTAGTCAGGGGGGGAACACGTGAACGAGCTTGTTGAAAAAGACGTTATATTGGAAGTGAATAACCTCCGCACATCTTTCTATACTGATGAGGGTGAAGTCAAGGCCGTCAACGGTATAAGCTTTTCGATAAAAGAGGGTTCCACTTTGGGGATTGTGGGTGAGTCGGGATCCGGCAAATCAATCACCTCGCTTTCTATTCTGCAGCTTTTTGCCGGCACGACCGGAAAGATTATTGACGGCGAGATTTTATTCAAAGGCGAAAATCTGCTGGAAAAAACCCACAAAGAGATGATGAAACTCAGGGGCAACAGTATCTCGATGATTTTCCAGGAACCGATGACAAGCCTGAACCCCACAATGACCTGTGGTGAGCAAATCGCCGAAACCATCCGCACCCATCAAAAACTGTCAAAAACCGAAACTAAGCTAAAAGCCATTGAAATGCTGCGGCTGGTCGGAATCCCTGAGCCAGAGAAGCGGATAAAGCTTTTCCCATACCAGCTGTCAGGCGGTATGCGGCAAAGGGTGATGATCGCCATTGCCTTGTCCTGCAACCCTGATCTACTGATTGCGGACGAACCGACAACGGCACTGGATGTCACCATACAAGCTCAGATATTGGAGCTGATAAAGAATCTGCAAAAAGAATTGGGTACATCGTTGATTATGATTACCCATGACTTGGGTGTAATCGCCGAGATGTGTGACTTTGTAGCGGTAATGTACTGCGGTAAGATCATTGAATACACAGACATAAGAACGCTGTTTAATTCCCCGAAACACCCGTACACAGTTGGCCTTCTGAACTCTGTCCCAAGCCATGAAATGGACAGCGATGAAGATTTAAAGATTATTTCAGGCACTGTACCCAGTCCCTATGATCTGCCAACGGGCTGCCTTTTCTCCCCCCGCTGTCCCCACGCAAAGGCGGTGTGTCATGAGTCAATGCCGGAGCTGAGAGTACACGAAGACGGCGGACTGGTGAGTTGTTTCATCTATGAACATGATAAGTGGCAGGAGGAGAGATGACCATGACGGACGGAAAAGTGCTGCTTGAAGTAAATAATCTGAAACAATATTTCCCGATCAAAGGCGGTGTGCTGGGGCGCACTGTAAATCAAGTAAAGGCCGTAGACGACATCAGCTTCGTGATTCATGAAGGTGAAACTTTAAGCATCGTGGGCGAATCCGGGTGCGGCAAGTCTACCACAGGGCGTTCAATTATGCGTCTTGAAAAGCCCACAGGCGGCCAAATCATTTATAACGGGGAAGACCTTTTTGCGCTCTCTAAGAAAGAGATGCGCCGCCGAAGAGGCGATATACAGATTATTTTCCAAGACCCATACGCGTCGTTAAACCCACGCAGAACAGTTTTTCAAACGATTGATGAGGCCATGACCATTCAAAAAGTCGGCGATAAATCTAACAGACGTCAGGACATCGGCGAGTTGTTGAAAACAGTCGGTATTGGCGAACACCAGATGAATCTCTATCCGCATCAATTTTCCGGCGGACAACGGCAACGCATCGGCATCGCCCGCGCATTGTCGGTCAGGCCGAAACTTATCATTTGCGACGAGGCCGTGTCAGCACTCGATGTATCGATACAAGCCCAAGTGCTCAATCTGTTGAAAGACTTGCAGCGCCGGTTTAAGCTCACGTATATATTCATCTCGCACGACCTCGGCGTTGTGCGGCATATTTCCGACCGGATCATTGTCATGTATCTGGGCAAGATTATGGAAATTTCCGACCAGAAATCCTTGTTCAACAACCCTGGTCATCCTTACACTTATGCGCTGTTGTCCTCAATCCCCAGTACCAAAATGGACGAGAAGAAAGCACGAGTTATCCTGCATGGAGATGTGCCGTCGCCAGTCAATCCGCCCACGGGCTGCCCATTTCACACACGCTGTCCATACGTATTTGACCAGTGTGTGAGCGAGAAGCCAGTGTTTTATCAGATAGGTGAAAATCAATCCGCCGCGTGTCATTTGCTGAAAAATGGCAAAGTGGAATTTAAAAATATGAAAAGCCCCGGATAAGAAACGTACGACAAAAAACAGAGTGCGCAATGCGCACTCTGTTTTACTTATCTTTATTTTCCCGCCGATTGATCCAAAAACGCCTGGAAATCAATCAATTTTTCATTCCGCCCCTCCGCCCGGAAATCACGGCTGTACAGAATTGACGCCCAGTTGATCAGCGTGTCCAGCACCTCGGTCGTAATCCCGGCGGCTTGCCCCGCGCAGCTTGTCGGAACGCAGCCTGTCAAGATATCTTCAAAGATATACCGCGTGTCGATATCGACCGGCGCGAGGACTGTTTGGTAGGCATGCGTGTTCTGAATCTGCTCATACAACGTCTCCCCGCGTGAACCGTAGCTGTCCACCAGCCATTCCCGCGCTGTTGGTACAGCAACGCCGTACGCCCGTGCCACCGCCACGCGTTCGGCATCCATTTTCTCTAAAATCCCCGCCACCAGCGGTGAGATCCCTTCCATATAAAACTTGAAGTTTTCCTTCGCCTCCACCCGCGTGATATTCATTAAGATCGGCATGGGGTGGAAAATCATCCCGATGTTGGAAAACCCTGTGTACAAAATACTCTCAGCAAGGCTGACCATCCCGAACAGATCTCGCAGAATGCCGAGCAACGTTTCTCCGTAGCTGTTATTGTGTGCAGCCACACGAAGGTTGTCTTTGATTTTGTATATCTGCGGCCTGCCAAGTTCCGGACAGCGGCAAGTGAATGCAAATGTATCCGTCTCCCCAATCATGACATCGGCGGTGCAGCCGTAATCCTCCAGAACCGATGAAAACGCAATCGTCCCGAACGTCCGCCCCGGATTAAGGATGATCGCTTGCCCGTCTTCCAAATACGGAGCCATAGTTCTGGCAACAATCGGATGATACTGCGCGGGAGACGTCACCATAATCAGGTACGCCCCATCGATGCATTCACCCATGTCACAGCTGATCAAATCTATGTTCACTTCGTCTTCAACCTCACCGCTGATTGTGAAGCGGTTGGTTGTAAACATTGCGGCGCGTTCCGGTTCACGGACGTACAGTGCCACGCTGTATCCCAGATACGCAAAATACGCTGCCATGGCCTGCCCCCCATTGCCGGAGCTTATGACGGCGATTTTTTTCTTCATAAAATCGCCTCCATCACACGGGGTTGAGAAGCTGCTATCATATTTAATCTTGTCTGTTCGTCAATCGGCCGCTTATTCACCGAATCCCACGCGACGCATTTGCCATCTATCATCCGTGTTTGCAGTGTACCTTTGAACTTGTCGTTCTTCACAATGTGCGGTGCGTCTAAAATCCCGCGCCTGATGCAGTCGGACAAGCACGCGGGGTCGCTTAACGGGTCGGCACTGACACCGGAATACTCGTCAACAATAAAGTCCAGCAGCACCCGCGCTTCCCGCACCAACTCCGTCCAGCGTGCGATAACGGCGGGGTCGAATGTCGCTTCCGCCATACCATGCAGTTCTGAACGGACAACGCCCCGCACGATCTTTGCACTTTCAATCACCACTTCCGGCGTCGCGGCGTGGATGGCTTCGCTATATCCCACCACGTGGATGATATGCGGCTTGATATTCATCGCCAGCGAAGTCGAGGCGGCCAGCTGGCCTTTCGCCACATCACTGTCGCCGCTCAAGAAAGGCAGCCCGGCACGGGCCTGTCTATACACGCGGAAGTTGTCGTCCGCCAACGACTCTGTCAGTTCTATCTGCGCTAAAATTTTCGCCAAGTCCATCGCGAAGCTCAGGCCATTCGGTATGTTGAACATATACTGCGATATATAGTCTTTCACGCCGTATTTCTTCGCGTTGTGTGCGCTGATATACGACATCGCGACCGAGATCACATCATGCGCATCCCGCAAACCCCAATGGTGCGGCTCGTTCAGTTCCACCGGAATGTTGCGCTGACCGTGATACGCCATCAACTCTTGCGCTTCTTTTATCGACGCTTCGATCGGCCGCGTGCCTCTGCCATCCAGCTCGTTATACCAACACAGCGGCACGGCACACCATGCGTTCTGAATCGTGTCGATCAAAACATCCGCCAATGGCAAAACGTCCGCTGTTCCGCTGTAGCAGCGTATCAGCGGGAAGTTGCCGCACTGGGCAACCTGTTTAATCAGCCTGAACCCTTCCGCATCATAAATCGGCACACCGCCGGCACCATCAAGTTCTGGGCGGCGCAGCTCCGGCCGGAAGAAAAACTCCTGCGTATTTTGATCTATTCCCAGCGAAATCACGTCCAACACGCGGGATTCCGCAATTTTCACAATCCCTTCCAGCGTTTCATCGTAAAACGGCAGGCCGAAATGGTGCCGCAATAGCGGATACGGGCTTTTCTGGCGAATCCGCCCGATTAAATCTGTGGCGTACAGTTCCGCGCCCGCTTTGTCCGGCAAACTGCCTGTACGCAAAAATGTGATACTGTCGTCAATATCGTCCGTTCCGTCGAAAATCACATCGAAGAAATCCAGCGCCCGCACCTGCTCCGCCACCGGGAATGTGCCGCCGAACAGCCAAACCGGGTTGTGGCTCAGGCGTTTGCTTTTTTCAATCAGTTCCCGCACTATCGTAACGCCGTTTTCCGGTGTCAGGCGATACCCCAAGGTCACGATCGCGGGTTTCAGCATTTCAACATTGTCCAGCACCGCATCCACACTGACAGCTGGACCCAAAAACAGTGTGTCGTACCCTTCATCTTCCGCAAGGTTAAGAAAATGCACCGCCCCTGCCACATGTACGCAATTGACAAGCGACGCGCCTATGACCAGTTTTTTGGACACACCAATCACTCCTTTGATAATTTATAAACCATAATTCTACTATGCAAATGTTAGGAACCTGTGAATCTTTTATTATTTTTTGATTACATTCGGTTACATATACCCACCAAAAAGCGGGCGCACATAACCATGCGTCCGCTGTCTATTATCGGCATTCTCCGCAAATTTTAAGAATCCACAAGATTTTCTTTCTCGCCAAGGCAGGACTCAATCATTGATATGACAACATTGTTGAATGATGTGCTGTTGTTTTTTGCGATTTCGTTAATCTTATCTACCAAGCCGTCAGATATATACAATGTTTTGTAGGAAGACTTCACTTTCTGCTTAGTATCTTTCAGTGTCCAGTCCACTTAGCACACCACCTCTCTAATGCAAATTATAAGATAATGTTCACCTATAAAATACATTAGAATTTTCTGGTTTACATTGTTCGTCACATGGTGTACAATAGACATGAGGTGATATTCATGGAATACAAAAATGCTTATATTTACTTGTTCAATGCAATCACGCAAGCGACAGATGCACTCGAAAAATCTTCCGTTGTCTCGGAAGATAGGGCAGTCGCTATCAATATCCTGAAAGCGGCACAGCAGACAACGGAGGAGATGTACATCGCCGCCGATTCGTGAGCGTTCAACGCGCCAGCCATTGCAATAGCAAGATCAGCGCAACGCCGGATACACCCAGAACACCGACAATAGCGGCGTTAATCCAGTTGACGGCAATCGTAATCCCGATATGGGAACCCGCCGCGTTAATCAAGATCAGCGCACCGAATCCCAGTGCCGTGTTCAGCAAAAGCTTGAAAATGATTTTTATTGGGAACTTAATAATCGCAAGCCCCACTATAATCAGCACAGCGATAACAACCACGCCGCTGACACCCTCAATTGCAGGCATATCCCTCACCCCTTTGTCTCATTATATTCGGCCTGTCCATAGCATTATATCAGAAATCAGCAAAAATTTTCTATGTTTATTCCAACAGGCACAAACAATAATAGATTCAGACACAATACTCTGCGGCCAAAAGCGGGGTTTTATGCCATGCCGAAGACACGCAGAGGCCTTACACGCAACTGCGTGAACAGGCCATATCGCGGCGGTGAATGGGAAAATTTCCCGCACTGTGGATGTGTGTCAAACTGTGTCTAACAAGACTTACTGTCTTGTAGGATAGCGCATAGTGAAAGCAGCGGCGACGGCATCGATTTGCAGTCGCCGCTGCTCTTTACAACCACACAACCCTCTGTTATAATACATTATGTAAGCTATCAACTCACCGACAACAGGGTATTTAAATATGGATCAAAATAAAAACAATGCACCAGAGCATGACTCCACTGAAATAATCACTTGGGTTATCACCATTATTTTGCTGATTGCCATTTGGCCCATCGGTCTTATTGTGCTGATCAAAAAGTTAGCCGGCGGCGAACATACATCAAAAAAACCTCCCAGCAGCCCGGGGTCTGTAAAAGAGACAGAGACACCCACACCGCCTGAGACGGATTTCAAATCACCGCTGGAGAAAAAAAGCGGCAGGTTCACGTCTGTGATGCTTCTGCTGGTCTCCATCACGCTGTTTATCACCGGGATCAGCCGCCTCATTGCGGCGGTACAGCATCTGCCCAGTGCGATCGGTTATGTATTGTCAGCACTTTTGGTCGGGGTGTTCTTCATCATCGGCGGATTTGTCGTGTTTTTTTCACGCAATATCCTCTCGGCGCGGCTTGCCCGGTATAAAAAGTATTACGCTTTTTCCAAAGGCCGCGGCATTGTACTGATACCTCACCTGGCGCGAACCGCCGGGTTATCTGAAAGAGCCGTCCTGCGGGACCTTTCCGCGATGATAAACGCCGGATATTTCCCCCCGCACGCGTATATTGATATCGAACTCAACTGTCTGGTCTTAAGCACCGAAGCGGCGGAAGCCGCCAGAAACACCGCCAGCGCCGGATTCGAGCCGGAGGATAGTGAAGCCACTGAAAATCAGTACATGACCATCCTCGCAGAACTGCGTGAAATTCACGACACCATTGCCGACCCCGTTATTTCCGAAAAAGTCACTGAGATTGAAAGTCTGGCGGCTAAGATCTTTCGCATTGTGGATGAAAATCCAGCAAAACTCCCACAGATACGCAGGTTTATGCGCTATTATCTGCCGACCACGCTGAAGCTGTTAAAATCTTACGCCACACTGGAAAAGCAAGGCATAAAGGGTGAAAACATCACCACCGCCAAAGAGAACATAGGGCGGATTCTTGATACGCTGGTGAAAGGCTATGAAAAACAGCTGGATCAGCTGTTTAATTCAGACATGATCGACCTGAGTGCTGATATCAACGTATTGGAGAATATGATGCAGCAAGACGGGTTATCGAGGTGATACGAAAAGCGGCACACAACCCTGCAAGGGACGCCCGTCCCCTGCGTCCCGCTGCTGGACTTTCGAGACATCCCATAGGGGCGCACAATGTGCGCCCGTTGTTTTTTCGGTGTTCCCACATCCTAAGACACGGAGGGAATGCCTCCGTCAAATCGTCAGCCGATATATAATACCGTAGATCACCGATGCGGTGACCCCGAACACCAGGACAGGCCCGGCGATAACGAACATTTTCGCCGAAAGGCCGGTGACAATCCCCTCGCTTTTGAATTCCAGCGCAGGGGCAGCGACGGCGTTGGCAAATCCGGTGATCGGCACCAGCGTCCCGGCGCCGGCGAATTTGGCGATTTTGTTGTAACCATGCGCCGCTGTCAACAGCACCCCCAGGAAAATAAGCGAAACAGACATCCCGGCCGCCGCATTCAGCTCTTCCCATCCCAGCCGCAAGAATCCGCTGTTGATCGCCTGGCCGAAACAGCAGATAACCCCACCGACTATAAACGCTTTGATCATGTTGCCGCCAAGCGGCGATGGGGGAGATTGTCTATCCACATATTTGCTATACTCTTGCTTGGTCATTTTCATTTGAATATACCTCGTTTCGATACTGAGTTTATGATTTCCCCGGTAAATCCAGTTATACATGCCGGTTGTTGAAATCGGGCGGAATGTGTGTTATAATGTCTCGGACAAATATCCAAACAAGGAAGGATTGTTGATTTGAAAAGAATTTTTGCCGTGAGTCTGGTACTTATCACGCTTGCGTCTTTGCTTACTGTATCCGCCAGCCCCGGCACGGCTGATAATCCGCTGATTACACAAAGCTTCCTGCGCGGGGAATTTACGGAAGATTTGCGGGAAAACGTCCTTGAATCTCTCAACAGTTTAGGCGATGAGGCTTTAATTGAACTCAATGAGCTGTATATTATCCACGGCGGATACAACTTCGCACCCGGCTTCACACCGATTACGCTGGCCCAGGGGGAGACGGTGCGCCTCGCCATCGGCGGGAGCTTTACATTGCTCTCTGGCACGGCATCTATCACTGTGTTAAGCGGAGAGGTCATCAACATCACCACCGGAACGCTGGTGGAGTCCGACACGTCTATTACGCAATTTCAACGATACTTTGTAGCGGAAGCGTCTTCCGCTCTTATCACGGCTCAATCCGCCGTGACAGGCCATATAGACGGATTTTATACCACGGACGGTGAGACGCCTCCGTCGCCGCCAGCCAATATAAACGCATTGCCGTTTAGAGATGTGCAGCCGACTCACTGGTTCTTTGCCGCTGTCGAATTCGTTTTCAGTAACGGGCTTTTTGCCGGAACTTCTGCAGATCTGTTCTCGCCCGGTTCACCGATGACACGCGGCATGTTCGTCACCGTACTGCACAGACTGGATGGTTTGCCGCAGACTGGGGAGTCCAGCGACTTCACTGATGTGCAAAATCCCGCACGGTTCTATTATGACGCTGTCGTTTGGGCCGCATTGAACGGCATTGTCACCGGCGTTGGAGACGGCAGATTTTCACCGGATGCCTCGATCACACGGGAACAGATGGCGGCCATTCTGTACAGATACGCCGAGTTCAGAAATTTCGATCTAACCGCTGATAGCCCGGCGTTCTATGAATTCACAGACTATAATGCCGTTTCGCAATTCGCCGCACTGCCCATGCGCTGGGCAGTAACCCAAGACGTACTGCATGGTGCGGACGGACGGCTGATCCCGCAGAACACCGCAACAAGGGCACAAGTGGCACAGATTATCTATAATTTCGCTGGCTAAATTACAGAAAACAAAACACTCGCCGACTGCGGTCTGCGGGTGTTTTGCTTATAGGCTAATTACCGTCACCTTTTCCGCCTAAACGAATAGAATGAACTGAGCCCGATACCGGGACGAAAATTTTTAGGAGGATCCCACTATGTGTAATAATAATGGCTTCTTTGGCGGCGGCAGCTGTCTCTGGATCATCGTCATCCTGGTTGTACTGTTCTGTTGCTGCGGCGACGGCTTCGGCGGCGGATGCGGCTGCGATCGCTGCTAAAACCGCTGTTTAATCCTGCGAAAAAGACTCTGCTCTGGCAGAGTCTTTTTTGTTTGCGTCTCGAACGCGCAGCGCACGCCCCTACATCTGCTCAAACGCTTCTTCAAGATTCGCAAACCCTGTAAACGGTACGGAACATGTGTTATTCTTGCAAAGATAGAACGATGGCTCTCCGTTAACCTGCGTATATTCTGCCACTGTGGGGATTATTTTGCATAGTCTCTCCCTATTCTCCGGCGTGATGACCACTGTGGCAAGATCCGGCAAGAACCTGCGCGAACGCGATTCCCGCAGTTGCGCCAGATCATTTGCATCCGATACAGCACAGTAGAGATTCATCTGCGGATACAGTGCCGTCATCATCGCCATATTTGAAAAACTGTGTGAGGCTGGGAATCCCTGTGATTGCACAGCCATGAACTCCAGTTGACGGCGCGAGACAGTCTCCCATTCGCGATCCCCGGTTATCGCGGACAGCTTCCGCAATACAAGCGCGGCGACGGAGTTCCCCGAGGGTATCGCGCCGTCGTAAGTCTCTTTCGGGCGTG
>WQVW01000016.1 GCA_009785655.1 Oscillospiraceae bacterium
CTTTCCCCCGGCGATGTTTTCACTCTGACCACCGATAATATCACCGGTGACTCCGCGCGCTCCAGTGTGACTTATCCCGGACTTTCCAGTGAAGTGGCACCCGGCAACCGTATTCTTTTGGACGATGGACTGATTGAGCTGGTTGTCGAATCGGTTTACGGCGCCGACATCACCACGCGCGTCATCAACGGCGGCGAACTCTCTGACAGAAAGGGCTTGAATGTCCCGGGCGTTAAATTAAGCCTGCCCTATATCAGCGGGAAAGACCGCGCTGATTTACGCTTCATCGTGGAAAACGGGTTTGACCTTGTCGCCGCTTCATTTGTCCGGTCGAAAGAAGATATACGCGAGATTCGCGATATACTGCACCGCGTGGATAGCAAAAATAAAATCAGAATCATCTCGAAAATCGAAAGTGCCGAAGGTGTTAGAAACATTGAGGAAATTATCACCGCTTCTGACGGCATCATGGTCGCACGCGGTGACCTGGGTGTTGAAATGGCGTATGAAGAGATCCCGATTCTGCAAAAGAAAATGATCAGAGAAACTTACGGCCAGGCAAAAGAAGTCATCACCGCCACACAGATGCTGGAATCCATGATAAAAAAACCCAGACCCACCCGTGCGGAAGTCTCTGACGTTGCCAACGCCATATACGATAGCACCAGCGCCATCATGCTCTCCGGCGAGACGGCGATGGGGAAATATCCTGTCGAGGCGATTAACGTGATGGCCAGAGTCACCAAGCGGGTTGAGGCAAACATTGACTATCGGGAGCGATTCCAGCTGAACATATACCAGCCGGAGCCATCTATCACCAACGCGATTTCTCATGCAACGGTGACCACGGCGCACACCCTCGGCGCGGCGGCGATACTCACCGTTTCACTGTCCGGTCGCACAGCACGGAACGTTGCAAAATTCCGTCCCAATTGCCCGATTATCGCCTGTACTCCGGATCCTGTCGCGCACCGCCAGCTGAAGCTGACCTGGGGCATCACGCCGCTGCTGACAAAAACGGAAACCGATACAAACGCCCTGTTTTCCCACGCTGTAAACGCAGCACTGGAGAAAGGATACGTAAAAAACGGCGACATTGTCGTCATCACCGCCGGCGTCCCCGTCGGCCACTCCGGCACGACGAATATACTGAAAGTCCATGAAGTCGGGGATAAGATGATCGACAAGGTGATTGTGTTGTGATCATAGATTAAAAAGCCATAACGGCGGCCTTATCACCGCCGTTATGGCTTTCAAAACATTGTCAGCTGACTTTCCTCATACCCCATCTTGTACGCCCTTGTGATGGCGCGCATGTCATGCAAGAGTCCCAGTTCATTGCATTTCGCGGCAAAAACTTCGTAAAGCTTGCGCGCTTTCGGAGACCGGCACTCGTATCGGTCTCCGTATTTTTTGATATATTGCTGCTTCAATCCCGGGAAAAGTTCATCGAGTTTTTCGTAGTAATACTCCCTGTTCCCTGCTCTGAGCGTCATGCCGAACGACGGATAGACAAATCCAGCCCCCGCATCTTTGGCTTTTTCTAGGATTTTCAAAATGTTTTCTTCCGTGTCGTTTATATACGGCAGCAACGGCATCAGCAGTACGCCACAGTAAATGCCGTTGTTTGCCAGTGTTTCTAAAGCCGCAAACCGTTCTGATGTGGACGATACATGCGGCTCAATCTTTTGCGCTAACGCATCCTCCGCCGCGGTGATTGTGAGCTTGGCAAGCACCGGCGAATGCCGTTTTATATCACGCAAAATATCGACGTCCCGCGTCACCAGCGCGGATTTTGTGCAGATATCAATGCCGAATTCATACGCGTTCACAAGCTCCAGCGCATTTCTTGTCAGTCTATGCTCCCGCTCTTGCGGATTATACGGGTCGCTCATTGCGCCGGTTGAGATCACGCCTGATTTCACTTTTCTGCGCAAATCATTCCTAATAATCTCAAGGGCGTTTTCTTTTGCTTTCACCGTGTCGAAGTCTGTGTTTCTGTAACAGTCGCTTCTGCTGTCGCAATATATACAGCCGTGTGAACACCCTCTGTAGATGTTCATGTTGTATTCAGCACCGAACCAATAGGAAGGCTTCTTCACTTTCATCACGATCGTTTTCGCCGGAATCGTTTGCATAAGCCGCCTATCCCCCATTTGTTTCACGCGGGTAGTACCGCGCAAAACGCACTTGGAAGCTCATCCCGCCATCGGCCAAATGTTCTGCCGTGACTTTTCCGTTCAACTCACGCACTGTAGTCCAAACAATTGAAAGCCCAAGTCCGCTGCCACCTGCCTCGCGGGATCTGGCTTTATCCACACGGTAGAATCTGTCGAAAATATACGGCAAATCCGCTTCCGGGACGCCGACGCCAGTGTCTGCGACAGTCAGGACAACGTCATTCCCCTCTTCGCGCAAACTGACCGATACTCTCCCGTCCGGTTTGTTGTATTTAATCGCGTTTTCGACAAGATTAAACACCACCTGGTACACAGAGTCCTCGGTGGCAAAAATGCATAAATCCTCATGCAAATCAGGGGTGAGTATGATTCCATCGCTCTGCGCCAGCGGCCTTAACATTCTCAATGTGGTGATGACGACTTCACGCACATCCACACTTCGATTTTCATCTGGGATATCACTGTCGAGTCTTGTCAGCGTCATCAACTTTTCGGTTGTCCGCGCCAGCCGTACGGCTTCCACACCGATGTCGCTGACGAACTCCTGTACCGTTTCGCTCTCCATATCCGCACTTTGGAGAATGCTGTCACTAAGCAATCTGATTGACGCCAGCGGCGTCTTCAACTCGTGTGACGCGTCGGCAACAAACCGCCGCCGGATTTCATCCGTTTCGCGCAATCTGTCGGTCAGGCTGTTGAACTCATCCCCAAGCAGCGCGAGTTCGTCGTTACCGCTTAGGTTTATACGATAGTTGTACTCCCCTTCGCGGACGGATTTGATCGCGTTCAACACACTGGTGATCCGGCGCATGACAGACCAGATGATAAACGCCACCATCACCACGGAAAACGCAATGATGACGATGGATATCGTCTGCAATGTACCCTGCATCTCCAGCAAGACCTCTCCCTGATCCGGGTCTTCATTATGCACGTATACCGCACCGATGATCACGCCTCTGCTGATCACCGGCGTAAACGCACTGCTGGAGAAAGACCCGCTGCGAAACGTTGAATGAAACACATCATTGCCATTGAGTGCCGTCTGTATGCGTTCATGAAAAATGCTCTCATCCTCAAAAAATATTTCAGCGGGGTAAAGCACATTCCCCGCATCATCTGTAATGACAAAATACGTAATCCTCGCCGCGTCTAAATTTTCCGCAACGCCAGGCACATTCTCCGTTGTCAGCACGTACAGCTCTTCCAAATTTTGCGCGATGGTTAACGCCTGGTTTTGAACAACCATCTGCTTAGAGTCGAAGATCATGTCCCGGGACTCTGTGAGAAAGTAAGTATTCATCAATATAAGCACAACGGCAATGACCGCAAAATAAGTCAGGGCAAATTTTGTCCTGATGCTGCTGAAAAAACGCAACGGCCTTATACTATCCTTTGATATAGTACCCCACTCCCCATTTCGTCATTACGTACTCCGGCTCCGCTGGATTTTCTTCCAGCTTCTCACGCAAACGGCGGATATGCACGTCAACCGTTCTGATATCTCCGTAATATTCATAGCCCCATACGGTATTCAACAAATTCTCTCGCGAGAAAACCCGACCCGGATTTTTGGCCAAAAGCTCAAAAACATCAAACTCTTTCATGGTCAAGTCAACCGCCTCACCGTTTTTCTTTGCCACACGTTTTTCAGAATCAATGGTAATATGCCCAACGGTCAACACCGACCCAGCCACACTGCTGACAAGGGCGGATCGCCGAAGCAGTGCGCGAACTCTGGCTTTCAGCTCTACAATATTAAACGGCTTTGTGATATAATCATCCGCGCCGTATTCAAACCCGATGATCTTATCCGTATCTTCCCCGCGGGCGGTCAGGATGATAATCGGCACCGTTGAAAACTCGCGTATGCGCATACACGCGGCCAATCCGTCAAGCTCCGGCATCATCACGTCCAGAATAATCAGGTCATAGCCGCCGGATCTTGCCAGCTCAACAGCCTCCAGCCCGTCATACCCCGCGTCCACCTGATATCCTTCGTTTTCCAGGTTGAATTTTATGCCCTTTACAATCAGTTTTTCATCATCAACGACAAGAATTTTCATCTGTTCTCCTAATCTAATCAACGGTGATTCTGTCCCGTATGTCGCCAAACCTGCCGGGGCCTATTCCGCTGACATTCATTATATCTTCAATTCTGCCGAACGCGCCGTAACTATTTCTGTGATCAATGATACGCTGAGCCAGTGCCGGCCCGATGCCGTGCAAATCCATCAGTTCCGCGCGGGAAGCTGTGTTGATGTTTATGATCCTATGGTCTCCACCTCGCGGCGCACCAATGATTTCCTCCACGTCCTCTTCCGGCGGACTCTCTGGCTCATCCATGTCTCCGTCCAGCGGTTCAGCCCGGGATTCATCCTCATACAACGTGGTATCGATTTCATCCGGTGCTTGTGTTTCCGTGTCCGCTTCCGTTGGCGTGGTGACGGCGTCCTGTGGGCTTGGGTCAAGTTCTGTCGCAAGTCTTGCATCCGTGGGCAAATCCGCAGGGTGCATCCCGGCAGCCCGGCGTTCTTCCGGATGCACGGTCACGATATTTACAGAACCCCGACGGCCTATGAAATAACCGCCTGTAAAAAAGACAAACGCAAGCGTCAGCACAATGATTACGGTTTCAGCTTTCTTTAATTTCATTTCACAGCCCCCACCCATAGTATATTTATGTTATTGCTTTTTACTAATGAAGTCTGATATACTGACTATTGTATCACATAGATCTGGAGATTTGTATGTCAACTACAAAAAAAATAGTAATATTTTTTATATTTGCGGCGATGCTGTTTTCAAACCACCCTTCAGCATACGCCGCAACGATAGATGAACCCATCATCGCCGCTGCGGCACTGATGCTCGAATCGGAATCCGGTGAGATTTTGTATGAAAGCAACAGCCGCCAAAGACACCCGGCCGCTGACTTCGCCAGAGTGATGACGTTGTTTTTGGCCATCTACACTATAGAGACCGGCGAAGCGGATCCCGATGCCCTTATTACGATGACCGATACCGCGTGGGATGGCATCACCCAAAGGGTGCGGACACAGAACATATCCCCCGGGGAAGAAATGACGCTGCTGGATCTGATGTACTGCGCCTTCGTTGGCAGTGCCGGTGAAGCGTGCAATATGATCGCCGAACACATCGCCGGCAGCGTTGATGAGTTTATCAACATGATGAACGCGCGCGCACGAGAGCTCGGCGCATCAAACACCCACTTCACAAACACGCACGGACTGCACAGTCCGTATCAGTTTACCACGGCGTTTGACCTATACATTATCCTGCGTGAAGCGATGAGTTTCCCGCTTTTCGTCGAAATAGCCGGGACTCATGTGTACACCGTCGAGGAAACAAATCTCTCTGGTGTTCGCAGACTCACCAGCACGAACCCTATGCTCAACGCCAACAGCCCGTATTATTACAGATATTGTCTCGCGGGCATGGCGTCCTTTACATATGAGGGTGGTTATTCTTTCCTCGCCTTTGCCGAGCGTGAAGATCTTTCGCTGATTTCCATTGTACTCGGCTCTGATGCTGTGGTTCGTGCAGATCAATCAGTGCTTCTGCGAAACATCTCGGAGACACAGCGGCTGTTTGATTGGGGATTTTCTGAATTTTCATGGCGGGATATCCTCACAGCCACTGAACTTGTCGGCCGTGCCGCCGTTGCCAACGGTGCCGGGGCAGACTTCATCAACCTGCGGCCAGAGCGGCCGATTACCCATCTGCTTCCCACCAGCGTTTCCGCTGACGAGTTTGTCAGGACGATCACTATTTTTTCCAATGAAACCGATGGGCCTGTATACGCGCCGATCTATGCCGGCCAAGTGCTTGGTGAAATTAATCTCTCCAGACGCGGCGTAGATTACGGCACGGTCAGATTAATCGCGAACACCAGTATAGAGCTGCATCGTTTTGACTTTTTCCGAATGCAGATTACATCCATTTTGTCCAACAGCATTACCCGAACCATTATTGCCATATTGGCGATGTTAGTGCTCGGCTACGTGGCACTCGTGATCAGATACAACCGAATACGGCGCACACGGTTGCGCAAAATCGCCGAAGCAAAAAGAAAGCTTATTGAAGAGCGCATGGATTCAGACATGCACACGATGCAAGAAAACCACGAACATTCACATAAGGATTAAATTCATTCCACAACGCGCGGGCTGATTGTCCATTCTTGGGCACCTGCGCGTTGTTTTTCATTTGGATAGGCCAGCGCGTAAAAATCAGTGGCGGCCGCCTCTTTATAGAACAATTCCCTCGCGCGGGCGGGCAGCTCATGGGCGGATGCCGGTTTGGTTATTATCGGAAGGGTTGTCCGTTTTCCTATATCACGAAGCAATTCCCTGCCCACGCCATTCATCGCAAGCACCCTTAAATACGGCGGCGGCTTGGCTGAATCTTCTGCGGTTATGCCAAGACAGGCGCAAAGCAGCATTCTTCTCAAGCGAGACATGGCGTATCGTTTCGTTTTTACTTTCTCTAATATCGTCTCAACCGTCGGCGCTGTCGCGGCGTATCTGAAAAACCTCTTGTCCAATCCTTCCACAGCTCCGGGCAATTGGGCGAAATCCGCTTCACTCATGCCGCGCAGACGGGATAGCATCGCAAGCTCTCCCGCTTTCATTAAAACGGGCGCTCTCCCCGCTTTGAGTGCTTCAATGCACACCAAGGCCGCCGTCTGCGGCATGTAAGACCATGGCCGTTTGCCGAAAGCAAGCATTTTCCTTAAAGCGGATCCGGAAACACCCGTCGCACTGTCGTGCGCGTCCCCCTCACGTTTCACCGTCATTGGCGTCATTGTTGTGCCCAGTGCATAGATCGCTTTGATATACTCAATGCCTAACAGATTGTTCGGTGTGAGGATCAGTGCCGCTTTCGAGCCCAGAACAGCCTCAGCGGCTTTTTGCCTGGCCTGGGCGTATGGCAACCCTTGGTTCAGCCATTCTTTCGTCAGCGTGTCCGTCTCATCCAACGCTAACGCATCGGCCGCCGTTTTCAGGTCTTCAATATCTCCTGATTCACTGCCGAAGGAGATATAGTCGCAAATCCCCAGCTGATCCAGTATACACACACCGGCTTTTGCGAACCCTTCAGCTGAAGACAATACATAGGGGGTCGGCAATTCCAGCACCAAATCCGCACCGGCTTTCACCGCTGTCTCTGCCCGCGCGTGTTTTGAAAACACCGCGAAATCACCGCGCTGCACAAAGTTCCCGCTCATCACGCAGACGATGGCACAATCCAGCCTGCGTTTGGTTTCCTCTATATGCTTCATATGTCCTGAATGCATCGGATTATATTCGCAGATTATCCCGGCAGTCCCCAAGCATATCCCTCCGTATTTATAATTATTTTAATGTTGTATTGCAAAAAATGTTGATATTTTGCAGTCCATGTATTAGAATGTAAAGGTTATATGGATATAATCTATTTTAATTTAAGATTCCTATTTTTTCAAGGGGGTATATAAATGAATGTATTAGTTATAAACGCCGGGAGCTCTTCACTGAAATACCAGCTGTTTGACATGAAAACTGAAGAGGTGCTGGCAAAAGGCACTTGTGAGCGCATCGGCACCAGCGGCTATATGAAGCACAAACCGCTCTCTAACGGTAAGCCTGTGTTTGAAAGCGACCTTAACCTGCCATCGCATAAAGAAGCGATCGCCGAAGTAATCGAAAAGCTTACATGTGATGCGTACGGCGTGATTGACAGCCTGTCTGAAATCGGTGCTGTCGGCCACCGCGTTTTAACCGGCGGACGCGCACTAACCGAAAGTATAGTGATTGACAAAATTGTCTTCGCCGCCATCAAAAGCTGCACACCGCTGGGGCCTTTGCACATCCCGGCCAATCTGACTGGCATCGAAGCTTGCCAGACCGCTATGCCCGGCATTCCTAACGTGGCTGTGTTCGACACCGCGTTCCACAAGACGATTCCTGACTACGCGTATATGTACGCCATTCCATATAAATACTACGAAGAAAATGACATACGCCGTTACGGTTTCCACGGGACTTCTCATAGTTATGTAGCGGCGGAGACACTCAAGATTCTTCAAAAACCTGCAGAGGGCTCTAAGATCATCACCTGCCATTTCGGCAACGGCGTTTCCCTTGCCGCGATTAAAGACGGCAAAAGCATTGACACCACCATGGGTCTAACCCCGCTGGAAGGGATGCCGATGGGCACAAGATCCGGCAGTGTTGACCCCGCGCTGTTCAGTGTTTTGGCTGATCTTGACGGCCTGTCAGTCAAGGAAACGTTGGACACGCTGAACAACAAATCCGGCGTATTGGGCATTTACGGCCTTTCCAACGACTTCCGCGATATTGAAGCCGCTGCTGGGTTTAACATCAACACCGGCGACAGGGACGAAAGCATAGAAACTAATGAGCGCGCAAAACTCGCTTTGGATATTTTCTGCTATCAGGCCGCTAAATACATCGGTTCTTACGTCGCCATTATGGGCGGGGTTGACGCGATTGTTTTCACCGCCGGCGTTGGTGAAAACTCGCCTTATACGCGCAGGGGCGTGTGCGATCTGTTAAACGGCATCGGTATCTGCATTGATAAAGAGAAAAACAAATTCAGAGGCAGAGATGAATGGACCGACATTACCGGTGAAGGCTCTGCCGCGAAAGTGTTTGTCATCCCAACGAATGAGGAGCTTGTCATCGCCCGGGATACGAAAGCACTCGTCAGCGGTTAATGATAAAAACTGTTGACTTTCCCTCGCACAAGTGATAGACTGTCATGGCCGCTTTGAATGGGTTAATGTAAGTGCATCTTTGCCGCCCCCGATAGCGAGTCTCTAAAAATGAAGAGGTGAACAACATATGACACACGCCATTATCGAAACCGGCGGAAAACAGTACAAAGTCAAAGAGGGAGACGTTATATTTATTGAGAGACTCCCCGTGCAAGATGGAGAAACGGTGACTTTTGACACCGTCCTGGCCATTTTGGGTGACGGTGGCCCGAAGTTCGGTGCACCAACAGTCAAAGGGGCTGCTGTTTCCGCAAGCGTTGTGAAAAACGGAAAATCAAAAAAGATTATCGTTTACAAAATGCGTCCGAAAAAAGGCTATCGCAAAAAGCAAGGACACAGACAGCCTTATACAAAAGTTCAGATTGATAAAATCACCGTGTAAGCAAATCCTGCAGCACGGAGTTGGAGGTGTAAAAACAAATGGCACATAAAAAAGGTGTAGGTTCAACCAAGAACGGCCGCGACAGTAAGTCTAAGCGCCTTGGCGCTAAACGCGCCGACGGGCAATTTGTTCTGGCCGGCAATATACTCGTCCGCCAGCGCGGCACAAAAATTCACCCCGGCAACAATGTCGGCAAAGGCAGTGACGATACCCTGTTCGCCCTAATCAGCGGCAAAGTACGTTTCGAGCCGATGGGTCGCAACCGCAAATGCGTCTCTGTTTACGAAGAGATTGCGCAATAATCTTAGTGAAATGAAAACAACCACGCGGGATAGATTCCCAGCGTGGTTGTTTTTTTGCTTTCCGCTTTAAAGTTTATTCCGCGAAATCCGATTCGATAAGCTCACACAAGGTGTCTACTGCCTCAACCTCGTCAGAACCTTCCGCGATGATGTTGATTACCGCACCCTGTGCGACTCCCAACGACAAAACCCCCAGAAGACTTTTCGCATTGACTCTTCGTTCATCTTTTTCAATCCAGATACTGCTTTTGAATTCATTTGCTTTTTGAATAAGGAATGTGGCCGGTCTTGCATGGAGACCCACCTGCTTCATAATTGTTGCATTCTTTTCATACATTGGCGTTTCCTCCTTTATCGGATATCCGGAATTCTATGATACTTATACTTTACCAAACATAGCCAATAACGTCAAGAAAGTTTTGATGAAAAATAGTGCTAATTATGTGCTGCGTTTCGTCTAATTTGCCAGCTTTACAGACTTGAACATGGTTCGCCCGAAAAATTCACAGTGTTACCAACGTTGGCGGGATATATTGTGTGTCTCCGCATCATAGCTCGACAATGGTCACGCCATCCTCGCCTTCTCCGTATCTGCCCAGGCGGAAGCCCTTGATCTTTGGCTCTCGTCTCAACGACTGATGCACGGCGGCGCGCAATGCACCGGTTCCTTTGCCATGTATCACCGTCACTGAATTGAGCTTTGCCAGGCGGGCATTGTCGATAAACCGCTCTAAAACAGGGATCGCCTCGTCTGTCATCATGCCGCGCAGATCCAGTTCCGGCTTCGCTTCAAGACTGCGCAGCTGCGCTTCTGATTTCTGCAGGTATTTCTGCACTTCCGCCGGCATGGATTGCTCTATCAGTATCACTTCGTTTTCCTTCGCCGTGACCTTCATGATTCCGGCTTGAAGCGACAACACACCATCCGGGCTGATTGAAATGACATCTGCCTGCGTTCCCAGTCCCTTCAGCTTCACCCTGTCGCCTGCCACAATTGAGCGGCTGGGCGGAGTATCCTCTTCTGTGGATTCTTCGCCGAAAGCACCCTCGGCCTCGTTCAATCTGCGGAACAATGCCGCTTTATCCTCGTTCAGCTTCTGCCAGCCGGACTCTTTTGCCGTGAGTTTGCGCATGTCCTGCAACTCCGCCATTGTCGATTCCGCTGTTTTGCGCGCGGCATCTATGATTTGCGTGGCTTCCCGCTTTGCAATCACTGCGGCCTTATCACGCTCACGTTCGTGTCTCAGTCTATACTCCTCGGCTTCTTTGTGCTTCTCTTCTGCCGCACGTAAAAGTTTGGCGGTTTCCTGCCGCTCATGCTCAAGCGTTAGCCTGGTGGATTCAAGGTTTGTCAGCACGTCCTCAAACGCCGTGTCTTTGGAGGCTACGCGAGCTCTGGCGTCATCCAATATCGCTTCCGGCAAACCCAGCCGCTGCGATATCGCGAAAGCGTTTGATTTCCCTGGTATCCCAATAATCAATCTATATGTCGGCCGCAGTGTCTCCACATCGAACTCGCAGGATGCATTGATCACCCCGTGGGACGTCACCGCATACGTCTTCAACTCCGCATAATGGGTCGTCGCCGCGATTAACGCGCCCCTTTTGCGTGCGTATTCAATAATTGAAATCGCCAACGCCGCGCCCTCCACCGGGTCTGTCCCCGCGCCGAGTTCGTCAAACAACAGCAGTTCATTGCCCGTTATGGCTTCCAGAATCCCCACTATATTTGTCATATGAGACGAAAATGTGGATAGCGATTGTTCAATTGATTGCTCGTCCCCGATATCTGCCAAAATGCCGCCGAATACCGGGACAATGCTGCCATCCGTCACCGGAATATGCAATCCGCACTGTGCCATGGCACTCAACAATCCCAGCGTTTTCAACGCCACTGTCTTGCCGCCGGTATTTGGCCCCGTGATCACCAGCGTGTCAAACTCGCCGCCTAAACGTACATTGATTGGTACCGCGTCTTTGATCGGAATCAGCGGATGCCGCGCGTTTTTCAGATTAATGTGCGTATCTTCGGACAACTCCGGTGCCATGCAATTGAGCTTGTAGGATAGTTTTGCCTTAGCAAAAATGATATCCAGCGATGTCAACGTCTCAAAGTCGCTGATGATGTCCTCCGCGTGTCCCGCCACATCGGCAGAGAGTTCCATTAAAATGCGCTCTATCTCTTTCTTCTCTTCGGCCGCTAGTTCCCGCAGCTCATTATTAATCTGCACGGCCGCCATCGGCTCTACAAACAGCGTCGCGCCGGAGGATGATATGTCATGCACCAGTCCCGGCACGGCCGATTTTTGCTCCGCTTTGACAGGTACCACGTATCGGTCATTTTTCATCGTGATAATCGGCTCTTGCAACGCTTTGGCGTATGTTGGCGATGTGATGATCTTATGCAATGCGGCACGCACCCGTTCCCCAGACAGGCGAATCTTCCGCCGGATTGCCGCAAGCTCCGCGCTGGCTGTGTCTGCGATTTCGTCTTCGGCGATGATTGCCTGCGATATTTTGCCCTCAAGAGCCTTGTTCGATATCAGGGATTTAAACAGGTAATCAATCGCTGTCGGCGGATTGTCGCCTCCCCGCCCGCCGGATGCATAGGAGATAGACGCCGCCGATACACGCAGAAGCTGGGCGACTCCCAGAAGCTCCACCGTGTTCAGCATTCCGCCCATATCAGCCCGGCGTACAGCACCCCGTACATCTCTGATCCCCGCAAACGGCGGACTGCTTTTCAGCGTCATCATATCCTTCGCCGCCGAGGTCTCTGCCAACAGACTCCGCACCGTGTGAAAATCCTCAGACGGCGCAAGCCCCCGCGCGGAGTCCTTCGCCGCGTCGCTGACGGCTTCGGCGGAGAGCATGTCCAGTATCGCCGGGAGTTCGAGTATTTTTAATGATTTTTCGTATAGTGTCATATGTTTTGTCCTTTTGTTCTAAGTAAGAAAACGAGCAGTACATACTACCTGTCTAAATACTTTCTTAATGCTTTAACAGCAAGCGTTAACGTATAAATTCCGACAATGCCAAGTGCAAGCAAAACTATTTGATTCAAGATTCCAAGAATCATTGAAAATTGTCCGAGAAAAACATAATGCAACACAAAATCACTCCTAAAATAAATTTTCTCAAGAAACCCCTGTCAATATAAGAATTTCACTTTTTAACAAAATAACGATCGTCTCTCCATTTTGCAGGATTTTCGTCTATATATCGCCATATGCGTTGATAGTCTTCTTCACTGCGGATTATGTGGTCATAAAAACGCGGCTGCCATATTGAAAACCCCGCCCATTTTGTTATGTACGACTTGATGTTTCGGATAACCTGATGTAGGGACGACCGCCCTCGGTCGTCCGCTCTGTGCTTTAAGATCACTATCATGTGTATGTGATTAGGCATTATAACATATTTTTCAATCTTTACGTTATCCTTATTTGCAATTTGAATTGTTTCGTCCACACATATTCCCAATGGTGTTAATTCGACAAACGGACGACCGGGGGCGGTCGTCCCTACAACTGCGCCCAGCATCTCATGCCCATCTTTTACACATATTGTGACAAAATAATACCCTGCCCGCGAATAATCGTGATCTTTCAGCCTAATATTTTTTCTTGCGGGTAATTCACTTTGCATAAAACCACCCTCACAGCACCTTCCCCAAACTCTTATAATAATCCAACGTCCGAAACCCCCTGTCCAGATGAAACAGCAAATATCCCTCCGCCGCTCGTGTGAGCTCCTTCAGCGCAGCTTCGCCCAGCGTGAACGAGAATAGCTTCTTTGGGTCGCAGCTGATAATATATCGCAGAGCCTCCAGCGCGCCGATTGTGAGCTGAGCTTCCTCCCTGTCGTACGGCGCACCCCCGCAGCAGCGGATTGTGCCGCCTTGGAGGTCGAGATACACCCGTTCGGGATCGCGCCGCCCGCAAACGGCACAGTTGTCAGCCAACGGGGCAAATCCTGAATCGGCGAGCAAGCGCAGCTCGAACGCCGGTTTGACGTACTCCGGCTGCTTCGCCCCACTGCTGAGGGCATAAAGCGCATTCAGGCACAGCGGCAGAATATCCGGATTCGGGCTATCCTCATCAGCCACCGCTTCTGTAAGTTCCGCAAAGTATGACCCCAACGCCAGAAGCACTATGTCATGGCTCAAGCCCTGGAATTCCTCTATGCTCTGCGCTTCGGTGAGCGTCCAGCGGTCATTTTTAGAGAACAGCGTCATATGCGAAAACGACAAAAGCTGCGTCACAGCCATCAGCTTGCTGTTCCGGCGAAGCGCCCCACGCGCCGTAACGGTGAGTTTCCCCTCCC